>DATFJJ010000108.1:0-7876 GCA_035269245.1 Wenzhouxiangellaceae bacterium
AGCGAATCCGATTTTCTGACACCCGACCAGGCGCCGATCGATGAAACCTGGGCCGCCATGCTCGACGTGCGCGACAAGGGCCTGACCCGGCACGTCGGCGTATCGAATTTCAGCACCCGCAAGCTCGATGAACTTGCTGCAAGCAGCGATGAAAGGCCGGAAATGAACCAGGTCGAACTGCACCCATACCTGCAGCAGGACGAACTGCTGGCCTATTGCCGCGAAAATGGAATACTTGTGACGGCCTATTCACCGCTGGGCAGCAGCGACCGGCCGGAAGAGATGAAGGACGAGGACGAGCCGTCGCTGCTCGAAAACGACGTTATCGGCAGCATTGCCGAAAAGCACGGGGCAAGCCCTGCACAGGTCCTGATTGCCTGGGCCGTGTCCCGCGACACGATCGTGATTCCGAAGTCGACCAACCCGGATCACATCCGCAAGAACCTCGAAAGCGCGAACATCGAACTCGACGGCCAGGATATGCAGCGTATACGCGATCTCGATCAGCACTATCGTTACATCGGCGGCGATTCCTTCCGCACCGAAAGCGGCCTGTACGCCAACATTTTCGACGAATGAACGGCGCCTGTGCCGTCCTTCGTGGAGACGGCGTAATACGCACAAAAAAAGAGGCCTGCGTTTGCAGGCCTCTTGATTTTACTTGCGATTACTCGCGCCAATGACGGCGCTTGCTTGCCGAGACTCAGTCCGACAAGGTCACGATACTTTCAGCCAGGAGATCCTGATCGCCGAAGAAATCGGCATCGACTTCTGCCTCGATACTGACGCGATCACCGACGTCGAGCTGCTGGAAGCCCTGGTCGTCCAATGGATTATAAAGCAGTGCACTGGTATCGACGGTCAGTTCCATCGCACCGGTATCGATGGTGAAAGTGTTGGCATCCGGGCTGACTGATTCGATAGTGCCGATATAAATCAAGTCACCAAGATCGGCATCGGTCACTACGACCCATTCGCCGAAGTCTTCTTCATCGGCGGCGCTCGCATAAAAGAATGTATTCAGGTCATCGACATATACGCTGCCCGCTTCGATGGTCGTTGCTTCATACAAACCCTTGTCGACGTCACCATAAACAGTGACCTGATCGCCGTCCATCAGCGGGTAGGCATCGCCGAAACTGTCCCAGTCATCCATTTCAACCGTGATCAGTCCATCGCCATAGTCGAGCATGAAGCTGGCGGGGGTAGTCGAGGTGACGGTTCCCGTCAGGCTGATCCAGGTATCGTCCGGCTGTGCCATTGGATCTGGCTGGTCGCTCGGTTCCTGAGCGTAGGCCGATGCAGAAAGGCAAATCGCGGCCACCGCGGATGCAAGTGCAGTTTTTGAATATCTCATGTTTCTTCCTCCAGTCTGGAGTTGAAAAAATGTCGATGACGTCAAAGCCACCTTTACGGACATTCAAACAAATCAGGAAGAAATTCGCATTAACCTAGGTTAAATCGTCGGCGAACCGCTTTGCGCGGTTTCACGATGATGCCGTTGCCTTTTCAGTTCGCCGGTGTCGTGAGCCGTCGGACCGAGGCATCCGGGATCTGCGCCATGCCAAAGTCGTCGTCGTAGCCGCAAAGCTTTTTCAGCTCGCCCGGGTCGAGCAGCGTCAGACTGCCCGGCGCGGTTTCGATCAGGCGCTTCTTTTCAAGCTTGCGGCAGCAGCGATTGGCGTGGACGTGCGAAATGCCCAATGCCTCGGCAATCAGCTTCTGGGTGATCGGCATGCTCAATGCATCGGCCGGCGGGGTGCCGGCCCGGAGCAGGCGCAGCTGGAGTTCGACGAGCAGATGCGCGATGCGCGCGGTGGCATGAAGCGCGCCGATGCGGACGATCTGCTGCTCCAGGAATCGTTCATCCTGGCCGCCGATCCAGCACAATGCCGCGCCAAGGCGCGCCGATTCTCGAAAGACGTCCATCAATTCGGCGCTGGCGAACTCCGCCAGCGTGGCGTCGGTAATAGTCTCCACGCCGGAGTCGCTGGTCGGGAACAAGGCGCCGTACAGCCCGATGCTGTCGCCCGGCAGCAGGAAATTGACGATCTGGCGATGCCCGTCGGGGGTGGTCCTAAACCGGACGGCCCAACCCGAAACGATGATCCGGGTCAACTCGATGCGGCCTTTCTCGCGCTGGACGATGCAGCCGGCCGGATAATCGGCGGTCCTGCGGTGCAGCCGATCCAGGATCGCGATGTCCTCATCCTGCATCAACTTCAGATTGTTGAACCTTTCGTGCAACGCTTTCACCTCGCCCATCCGATACCGGGCGCCCGGACTGCAGCCATCATTGTACCGGACTGCGGTCGCGGCCCTGGCTCGCGACGAAAATTCTTCCCGTATTGCATCTGGCAAGCTTACCCCATTGCGAAGCAGAATCAGAGAATCCGGCCGGCGCCGCCCAGCCGGATAGTCGGCGGTCTTGCGGTGCAGCCGGTCGAGGATCGTGATGTCCTCGGGCTGCATCGACTCCAGATCGCTGAACCGTTCGTCCACGGCCTTCACCTTGCCCGCCCGATGCCGGAGGCAAGGGTCTGAAGTCCCGCCTGCCCGGCCCGGCCCGGCGCCGCTCGGCACCGAACGAGCGCCCCGTCAAACACTCCGACAGCTTATCCATCCAGGACCAGGCGCGGGATAAGGTTCGGGGCAAACCGTCCAATCAATCTATCGGCCATCGTACACTGGGTCTGGATATCGCCGGGATGAGTCGTTGCGGAAAAAAGAGTCCAATGATCGAATCCAGGTGCTGCGCCCGGTGCTCGTTCTACTGATCGTGACGGTGCACGTCCCGCTGGCAGTGTATCGACCCGATCTACGCGACATCGAATTTTCTCCAGGGAGTTACCTCAGCGCCTTGATCAGCGGTTGCATCGCAATTGCGGCCTTGCCCACTTTGAGCATATTTTCCGGTTACCTCGCCGCAGCCCGGTCGGGTGATCGCGGTTATCCCGAATATGCGGTGCGCAAGTTCAAGCGCCTGATCATACCGATGATCGCCTGGGGATTGCCAATGGCCGTCTGGATCTATACGCGTCAATCGGCCGGCATGGCCGCGCGCCCCGATCTGGACCTGTACCCGCTGAATGCGGAAGGGTGGTTCAGGGCGCTCACCGCTTACCAGAAGCTGCCGGCCAATCCGCCGCTGTATTTCCTGCGCGAGCTCTTCCTGGCCGCCCTGCTGTTGCCGGTGTGGCATCTGGTGGCGCGAAACATCATCGCCTCCGTTCTGCTGGCCGGCGGGATCTTCTACTGTGCGGTCGCCGGCATCCACTTCGGTTTCTTCATTCGAATAGATATCTACCTGTATTTCTTCATCGGCGTATTCATTGCGGCACACCCCGGCTTGTCCGTAGCCGACGACTGGATGCGCAAGCGCACCGCATGGATTCTGGTCGCGTTCATGCTGGCCTGCCTGTCGGTGGCGTTTTACGGATTCAGCGATGACCCCGAACACTACTGGCTCTTGATCAATCTGTTGCGATTGACCGGGCCGTTGGCTTTTATGGCCTTGGCCGTGTACCTGGAAAACGGGTTTTTGGGCAACCTGCTTTCGCGGCTGGCTCCAGCCTCCTTCACGATCTTCCTTGGCCACGTAATCGTGATCCTGATCGTTTGGAAAGCCTGGCAGGATTTAGTCGGATTTTCGCGGCATGACGCAGCATGGTGGGCGTTTTTCGGTCTGGCCGTCTTCCTGTCAGCCGCCACCCTGGGATTGTTGTGGTGGGTCTATGACACCATCCGGACCAGGCTGCGGGATCGCTCGCGCGGACCGACGTGAAGATTCGAGGCATTGGAACTAATTGCGGGCAAGGTGGAAGTCGGTTTCAGTCGACAACCGATCAGCACGCATTCAATTCCGCCGCGACGCAAACCAGATGTAATGCCGTGCGCCTTTCCCGGCCCGGTGCGGCCTCACCATTTGCAGGTCGACGTCGAAACCGGCCCGCGAAAGCCTGTCGGTGAAACGGCGATCGGGCGAGGCCGACCACACCGCCAGAACGCCGCCCGGTCTGAGCGCGCGATAGGTAGCGGCCAGGCCAGCGGGCGAGTACAGCCAGTCGTTCTCGCTTCGGATCAGCGCCTCCGGCCCGTTGTCTACGTCCATCATCACCGCGTCGAAGTGGCCGGCGCTTTCGCGCAGCAGTTGCGCGACGTCGCCCACGAATACCCTGGAGCGCGGATCGTTTAACGGATGCCCGGCGGCTTCGCCCACCAGCTGGCGATTCCAGTCGACGACCTCGGGCACCAGCTCGGCCACCGTGACTTCGGCCGCGTCGCCCAACGCCGCCAGCGTCGCGGCCAACGTAAAGCCCATGCCCAGCCCGCCGATCAGCAGGCGCGGCGACACCATTTCAGCCATGCGCTTGCAGGTCATCTGGGCCAACGCGATTTCCGAGCCGTGCACGCGGCTGTTCATCAGCTCCCCGCGACCGGGAATCGAGATGGCGAACCGGTCGGCGTGCTCGTGCAGCTTCAGTTCGGTATCGGTGTCGGGAATCCGTGCGGTCGCCAGCAGGGTCGATCGCGGCATGATTTATTGTCCTGAATCAAGTCAAACAAAAATGCGCGTGGCGAGAATGATCGGCAGCTCGATCGTTCGTTGCCTCAAGAACGCACGCTCAGAGAAAAACGTCGCTCAGGAGTTTGACATGGCCACATTCCAATGGAGCAGCAATTTCGTCACGAATCTTCCGAAGATCGACGAACAGCACCGCCATCTGGTTGATCTGATCAACGCGCTTGGCGACCACCTGGGCCGTGACGAAATCGACGAATCGCAACTCGATTCTCTATTTCGCGAGTTGCTCGACTATACCGATTATCATTTCTCCGAAGAAGAGCGCATGATGCGCCGGGTTGGTCTCGATCCCCGACATGTCGACCGGCACGCAGATAGCCACCGAAGATTCCTGCACGACATCGAACTGCTCAAGAACGGCGACGGCGCGCCGCCCAGGGACATCGCATCGCGAACGCTCGATTACCTGGTGCACTGGTTGAGCTATCACATTCTTGGCCAGGATCAGAACATGGCCCGCCAGATCGACGATGTGGATTCGGGCCTGGAGCCCCGGGTCGCTTTCGAGGCACAGGAAAGAGAGCAGGATGCCGCTATCGAACCCCTGCTGCAGACGCTGAACGGTCTGCTGATGCAGCTTTTTTCGCGCAATCGGTCGCTCCAGGAGCTAAACCGCTCGCTGGAGCTCCGGGTCGACGCGCGCACCCGTGCACTGTCCGAGGCCAACGCGCAGCTCGAGGCGCTTTCGCTGGAGGACTCGTTGACCGGCATCTCGAATCGACGACATGCAATGATTCAACTCGAAACCCTGTGGACCGAATGCGACAAGCTGGCCGCGCTCATGCTGGATGCCGACAATTTCAAGGAAGTCAACGACCAACACGGCCACGATGCAGGAGACGCCGTGTTGAGGGAGATTGCCAGAACACTGCGACACTTCGTGAGGACCGACGACCTGGTGTTCCGGCTTGGGGGCGATGAATTCCTCGTTCTGTGCCCGAATACCGACCTTGCCGGTGCGGAAACAATCGCCGAACAGCTGCGCCGACGCGTTGACGAGCTGCGTGTGACCACCGGAGCCGGCTTCTGGAACAGCAGCGTCAGCATCGGGGTGGCCGCGCGCACGCCGACCATGCAGCATTACCACGAACTCATGAAGGCGGCCGACGATAGCGTCTACCGAGCCAAGCGGGCCGGACGAAACTGTATCCGGTCGGCCGCGCCGGCGATTTGAATCCGACTTCACCAGCCCCGATATAAAAAAGCCGCGGTGCTGGTAGCGTTGACAGCGCGACAATTTGCACCCGATCCAATTTCTTCTCTGAATCGACGAAACGCATGAATGCAAACACGCAAGCAAGCGCCGGGCGTGACTGGCCGGCCGCCGATGAGCTCTGTCTTGATGCCGGCGTGCGCTCGCGCACCGACCGCATGTACGAACGCGTGGCCGACGTGGTGCCCGAGGCCGAGTGGCCGCTGCACGCACCACTCATAGACGCGATCAACCGGCTGAAGGTCGAGCGCAACGCGGTGATCCTGGCGCACAATTACATGACGCCGGAAATCTTTCACTGCGTCGGCGATGCGACCGGCGATTCGCTTAAGCTGGCGCAGCTGGCTGCGGAAGCAGATGCCGAAATCATCGTCCAGGCCGGGGTGCACTTCATGGCCGAGACGGCCAAGATCCTGTCGCCGGAAAAGACCGTGCTCATTCCGGACCTGCGCGCCGGCTGCTCGCTGGCCGCCTCGATCACCGGCGCGGACGTCCGCCGGATCCGGCACGCCTACCCGGATTACCCGATCGTCACCTACGTCAACACCTCGGCCGAGGTCAAGGCCGAGTCCGATATCTGCTGCACGTCGTCTAACGCGGTCCAGGTGGTCGAAGCCGCAGCCGAGCGGTGGGGCTGCGACACCGTCATCATGATTCCCGACGAATACCTGGCCAGGAACGTCGCCAGCCAGACCGACATACGCATCCTGACCTGGCAGGGCGCCTGCGAAGTGCACGAACGGTTTACAGCCGGCGAGATCGAGCAGCTTCGGGCCGAAAATCCGGACGCAATGATCATCACCCATCCCGAGTGTCCGCCGGACGTGCTGAAAGCCGCCGACTTTGCCGGATCCACCGGGGCCATGGCCGCTTTCGTGCGCGACCATGCACCGAAGACCGCGATTCTGATCACCGAGTGCTCGATGAGCGACAACGTGTCGGTGGACAACCCCGGCACGCGCTTCGTCCGACCGTGCAATCTTTGCCCGCACATGAAGCGGATTTCGCTTGCGGGCATCTACGAATCGCTTCGACAGCTGCAGTTCGAGGTCCGGGTCGATGCCGACGTCGCAGCCCGTGCCCGCAACAGCGTGCAGGCCATGCTCGACCTGCCGGCTGCCGGCAAGCCACCGGCGTTCGACACCAGCCGGCCGGTCACCGCCGCCAACTACGTTTCGGTCTGAAGACCCGGTATGCGTGACGCACCCATCGTCATCGTCGGCTCGGGTATCGCCGGCCTCTGGACCGCGCTGCAGGTCGCGCCGCTGCCGGTCGTTATGCTGGCCGGCAACTCACTGGGCGGCGACTCTTCGACCGGCTGGGCGCAGGGCGGAATCGCGGCGGCGCTGGGCCCCGAGGATTCGCCGGCCTTGCACGCCGACGACACCATTGCGGCCGGTGCCGGCCTGGCCGACGAAGCCGCGGCGTGGCTGCTGGCCGAGGCGGCGCCGGATGAAATCAGGGCGCTGGAGGAACTCGGCGTGCCGTTCGACCGCGGCGCCGACGGCGAATGGGCCTTGTCGCGGGAAGCGGCCCACGGGCGGGCACGGGTGGCGCGGGTCGGCGGCGACCGGGCCGGACAGGCCGTTCTCGACGCGCTCATACGCGCGGCCCGCGCATCCACCCATATCGAGATTCGCGAAGGCTGGTTCGGTCGCGGCCTGCTCGCGCGCGGCAACAATGGCTGCCGGGGGGTGCTGGCCCGGGATCTCGCCGGCGAAACCCTCGACATTCGAGCACGTGCGGTGGTCATCGCTACCGGCGGAATCGGCGGGCTGTACGCGACCACCACCAACCCGGCAGGCAACCGCGGCCAGGCGATGGCCTGGTCGGCGCGCCTTGGCGCCTTCATCCGCGATCCCGAGTTCGTTCAGTTTCACCCGACCGCCATTGACATTGGTCGCGATCCGGCGCCGCTGGCGACCGAGGCGCTACGTGGCGAAGGCGCCGAGTTGGTCGATCGCCAGGGGCGCCGCTTCATGCCGGCGTTGCACCCCGACGCCGAGCTGGCGCCGCGCGATGTGGTGGCGCGGGCGGTGCACCGCCAGATCGCTTCGGGCCAGGGCGCGCTGCTTGAC
>DATFJJ010000109.1:0-4863 GCA_035269245.1 Wenzhouxiangellaceae bacterium
GCGATACCGAGATCGGGCCGGTATTCCTCCGCGCGCTGACCCTGACCTGGTACCCGGACGCGCTGGCGGTTGATGGCCTGCAATCGGCTCGTCGGGAAGATTACACCGCCGCGACGTTCAAGATGGCCGCCGGTTGGGATGTCGGCCCGGCAATCGGGTCTGCCGGAACCCGATTGGTGGTGGCCGGGTCCGTGGGGCATGCGTTCAATCGGCCGGGCAACGCGGCCCTGGGCATACCCGAAAGCGGCCAGGCCGACGGCCTGGGCTGGCAGCTGGGCGCCGACCTGGCCGAGATCTTTCCGCGCCATACCGTCGGCGTCGTCTTCGGACAGGCCGACGCCGGATGGTTGATCTCCAACGACTACCGCCAGAACGACTCGTTGGCCGAGATTCGCTGGAGCTGGCAGGTGACCGATCCCCTGCGTCTGCAGTTTCGCGCCCGCTGGCGGCAGGAGCAGGAGTTGCGCGACGGAGCCGTGATCGCCCAGCGCGATCGCGACATGCGGCTGCGTGCAACCTGGAAATTCTGATCGCATTGATAATTAATTGGAGAATGCGCAATGATTCGTGTGGTGGTTGAATTCATTTCCTCCGCATCGGCTACCGTTGGTGGGCCGTACCGGCGCCGAGTGGCGCTGGCCCTGATCGTCGCGTTTCTTTTCGGCGCCAGTGCATACGGAGATCAGGCAATGAACGACGAGGCTCCCGGGTACCAACGGCTGGTGGATCTTTTCGGCGAATGGCGCGAGTTCGAGCAGCCGCCGCTGGAAAACGGTGCGCCCGTTTATACTGAATCGCGGATGCAGGCGGTTCGCGAAGGGATTGCGCGTTTCAGACAGCGGCTGGGGGCGATCGATATTGGAGATTGGCCGGTCGAGCGCCAGGTCGACTGGCATCTTCTGCGTGCCGAGATCAACGGACTGGATTTCCACGAACGCGTACTCAAGCCATGGAACAGAGACCCGGCGTTCTATCAGACGGTCTGGACCTATCAGAGCGACACTCCGGCGCACGAAGGTCCCACCCATCACAACCTGCTGGAGTTGTGGACTTACGAGTTTCCTCTGAGCAAGGTCGAACAGCAGCGCCTGCGTGAGGAACTTCGGGTGATTCCGCCGCTGCTGGATCAGGCGCGCGGCAATCTGACGGGTAATGCCCAGGATCTCTGGCTGAGCGGCATTTACAACATTCGTCAGCAGGCCGATGTTCTTCGTGCACTACGCGAGCGGCTGGCTTCCGGCGTCATGCCGGAGCTTGTTCTCGCCGTGACCGATGCGATCGACGCAACCGAAAGTTTCGTTGCCTGGCTGGAGGTCGAGGCGCCAACCAGGAACAGCTGGTCCGGCGTCAGCATTCAGGAATACAACTGGCATCTTCAGCAGGTCTGGTATGTGCCGCTGACCTGGCACCATGAGCGACGAATCCTACAGCGCGAACTTCACCGGGCCTGGTCGTCGCTGAAGCTGGAGGAGCACCGGAACCGGAAGCTGCCGGAATTGCAGCCGGTATCCGGTCCCGCAGCCTACGATACTCTGGCCGAAGCTTCAGCCGAGCGACTGATGGGCTTTCTGGAGCGCGAGGATATCCTGCGGGTTGAACCCTGGATGGATGATGCGTTGCGCGAGCAACTCGGGGAGTTCATTCCGACGGATCAGCGCAATTTCTTCACGATCGGATCGCACCTCGATCCCACGCCGCTGTACACGCATTTCTATCACTGGTTCGACCTGGCGCGGATGCGCGAGGAGCCGCACCCCAGTCCGCTTCGGCGATCGCCGCTGCTGTTCAACATCTTCACCAGCCGGGCCGAGGGAATGGCCACCGGTTTCGAGGAGTTGACCATGCATGCCGGTCTTCACGACGAACATCGCAGAGCGCGCGAGATCGTCTGGATACTGCTGGCACAGCGCGCCGCACGCGGGCTGGGCTCACTCGATGCGCAGGCCAATCGCAAGACGATGACCGAGGCAGCGGAATTTCACGCCCGCTGGACCCCGCGCCAATGGATGGATCGCGACCTCGAAAAGGTCGGCGCCGGTGATTTCGGCATCGAGGGCGACGACGGCTACACCGACCACATGAACCTTCTGGCGTTCGAGCAGCAGCTTTATCTGCGCCAGCCCGGATACGGCACCAGCTACGTGACCGGCAAGCACCAGCTCGAGCAGATGATCAGCACTTTCGCCAGGCAGAGGCTGGAGCAGGGCGAGGGTTTCAAGCTGTCCGATTTCTTCGAGCGGTTCAACGCCGCGGGGCTGATACCGATGTCGCTGATTCACTGGCAGGTTACCGGCGATAGCAGCGGCATCGACGAGATCATGCGCGCGGCCGAGCAGGCCGGCGACTGAACCGGCGTGGTCCTCCCGCTCCGCGCACGTGGAGTCAGGGTGGAACCCGGTTCAGGCCGCAGCCACTACCTCGTCTGAATCACCCGCGAGTTCCATGCGGACAAGCGCCGTCACCAGGCGTGGGAAATCCCGTTCGTCAACGAATTCGCTGAGTTCGGCTGCGCCTGTCGGCAGACCGATTCGGCGGGCGCCGTCCATCGCTTTTTTGTCAACGAAAGGCCGCAATTCGGGCCAAGCGGCCTGAACGTCGCGGAAAAAGATATCCACGCCGACGTCGCCGATCCCATCGATTTCCTTGAGCAACCGGCGTTCTTCAGCGGGTTTCCTGTCGGACTGATTGCGCAACCTGCGGAGGTCGCCGCCGTAACGTTCGATCAAGAGATTCGACGCGTCGCCGAGCATCGTCGAGGTCTTCTCGTCAAAGCGAGCGTAACCGGCATCATTGAGCACGCTAACGCGCGCTTGCCAGTTTGCGCGGGCCATGTGATCGGCGGTCGTCCAGCCAGCGTCCAAAAGCGCACGCATCGCGTCCACCGCGATGGATGCACGAATTCGGGCGCTGAACAGCAAAGCCAGGCAGAGCGTCTGGAAAAGTGGTGCCGGGGTGTTCTCCGCGACCTCGATTCCCAGCGTCTGGGTGAAAGTGCGACCGTGGCGCTCGAGCAATGCGTCGACGAGCCGTTCGGAGTTTTGCATAGCCATCTCCCGGATGTGGAACAGGGCATACAGGCCAATATGAGGCTCAACCGACGAACATTCAAATGGGCCTGAGATTGGGCGCGCTGTGGCTGCGCTAGAATCGAGTTTCATCTGAAATGCGGTGTGACCGAGCGCATGCGGTCCGATCCCGCCGTGCCTTGATCACTGGCCCGGTGACGGTTGGCAGGACGAATAAGGCACGTCTTGAGCATCGTCCTGAATCTTTGCGCATCCGCTGCCGAAAAAGCAGCGCCATCAGCTGGCAAAGGAGATGGAACGGGGGGTACGGCCTGAATTACCTTGAAAAAGGACGGCCCGCTGGGAGTCGGGCCGTCTCGGGTGCTCAGTAGTCAAGGTTGGGCCGCAGAAATTTCTCGGCCTGTTCGACGCTGATGTCTTTTCTTTTTGCGTAATCCTCGACCTGGTCCTTGCCGAGTTTGCCGACCACGAAGTACTTTGAATCCGGATGCCCGAAGTAGTAGCCGCTCACGGCGGCGGCCGGGTGCATGGCGAAAGACTCGGTGAGCTCGAGTCCGATCTTCCC
Source organism: Wenzhouxiangellaceae bacterium (assembly GCA_035269245.1). Taxonomy (GTDB): domain Bacteria; phylum Pseudomonadota; class Gammaproteobacteria; order Xanthomonadales; family Wenzhouxiangellaceae. The sequence goes on from DATFJJ010000109.1 coordinate 3,592, forward strand.
CGGGGCATCGAGCAGCCGGAAGATCTTTTCCTTCTCGCTGTGATCGGGGCAGGCCGGATAGCCCGGCGCGGGGCGAATGCCGCGGTACTTCTCCTTGATGAGCTCCTGGTTGCTCAAGTCCTCGTCGGAGGCGTATCCCCAGATCTCGCGCCTGACCTTGGCGTGCAAGGCTTCGGCAAGCGCTTCGGCCAGCCGGTCGGCAAGTGACTGCAGCATGATGCCCGAGTAGTCGTCGTTCTCCGGCAGCTTCTTCTTGGCCTCCTCGATACCGTGGCCGGTGGTCACTGCGAACATCCCGGTCCAGTCCTCGACGCCCGAGTCCGCCGGGGCGACGAAATCGGCCAGGCACATATTGGCCGACGGCTTGTCGGCCTGCTGGCGCAGGCAGACCATGCGCTCCAGAACCTCGTCGCGTGATTCATCGGTGTAGAGCAGGATATCGTCGCCGTCGCGGTTGGCCGGTACGAGCGCGCAGACCGCCTTGGGCTGAAGCCATTTCTCTTCGACGATTTTCTTGAGCATTTCCTTGGCGTCGTTGAAAAGATTCGTGGCTGCTTCGCCGACGACTTCATCCTCGAGGATGTCGGGATAGCGTCCGGCCAGTTCCCAGGTTTGGAAAAACGGCGTCCAGTCGATGACTTCGACCAGATCTTCCAGGGGCCAGTCATCGATGACATTGATGCCGGGCTTGAGCGGTTTTTCAGGACTGTACTTGCTCCAGTCGAATTCGAAGGCGTTGTCTCGCGCCTTGTCGATCGAGATCAGCGGCTTGCGCTTCTTCTTGTTGGCCGCCCTTTCACGATAATCTTCGTAGTCCTCGGCGATCTTTTTCGCGTAGTCCTCCCGGTTGACCTTGCTGGCGAGCTTTCGGACCACGTCGACCGAGCGCGAGGCGTCCTTGACCCAGCACACCGGCGCGTCGTATTGCGGATCGATCTTCAGCGCGGTGTGCGCGCGCGAGGTGGTCGCACCGCCGATGAGCAGCGGCAGGTTCATGCCGCGCTTCTTCATGGCCTCGGCCACCGTGACCATTTCGTCCAGCGAAGGCGTGATCAGGCCGGACAGGCCGATGAGGTCTACGTCTTCCTTTTCGGCTTCGTCGAGGATCTTGTCGGTCGGCACCATCACGCCCAGATCGTGTACGTCGAAGCCGTTGCAGGCCAGTACCACGCCGACGATGTTCTTGCCGATATCGTGCACGTCGCCCTTGACGGTGGCCATGAGGACCTTGCCTTTTTTCTCGCCGACTTTCTTTTCTTTCTCCAGGTAAGG
>DATFJJ010000110.1:0-3088 GCA_035269245.1 Wenzhouxiangellaceae bacterium
ATTTTCCGGGTATCCAGGTTTCCGGCGGCGTGATCGAGGTCCAGGGCGGTCTCGATATAGATCTTTTCGGCGGCAGCGCACGAATCAATGACCTGTCGGTTGAGCGTCCATTCGGTTCGCTTCCGGCGCTTGCTGCCGACCTCGAGTTCGATGCCCTGGACCTGGAGCAGGTGACCGGGGCATTCGCGTTCGGCCGAATGCTGGGGTTGTTGTCGGGACACGTCAGGAACCTGAGGCTGCTCGACTGGCAACCGGTTCAGTTCGATGCATGGTTCGAGACGCTGGATGACAGCCCGGAGCGCGAGATCAGCCAGAAGGCGGTCGATTCGATTTCCAGCCTTTCCGGCGGAGGCAGCGCGGCGATATCCGGAACCCTGTTGCGCTGGTTCGACGATTTTCCGTATCGCAAGGCCGGCCTGGGCTGCAGACTGGCGGCGAACGTCTGTCGTATGCGCGGCCTGCGCGACGCCGAGAACGGCGGTTACGTAATACTCGAGGGGCGCTTGATCCCCCGACTGGACATCGTCGGTTATCAGCGCCGGGTGGACTGGCCAAGGCTGCTTGCCCAGCTTGCGGCCGCTGCGGAGTCACCCGAATGAAGGCGCGACATGCGGGCCGACGACGGGTTGCAAGGCCGGTCGTTTGATAGAATCCCGTTCAGAAGCAATTAATTAATCAGACGGCATATTGAGTGTCATCGATCACGGAGAAACAATCTTGACCAAGCGCATCACCAGAAATCTGTTCGTGGCAGTCGTGACCGCCGTGCTCGTCGCGTGCGTCACGATCAATGTCTACTTTCCGGAAGCCGCCGCAGAGCGCGCCGCGGATCGCTTCATCCAGGATGTGATCGGGCCTCAGGCCGAGACCGAAGGGGCTTTGCTTTCCCGGCCGGGCGCGTCCGGCGATGGTCGCGTCGCGAGTCGAAGCTTCAATCCAGTCGCACTCCTGGCCGGAATCGTCATACCGTCGGCTCACGCACAGTCGGTGAACATCGACGTCGAGGGCCCGCAGATCAATGCCATAAAGCAGCGGATGGTCGAGCGGCAGCGCCAGCATCTGGCCGCCTGGCTGAATGCGGGTGCGATCGGGCTGGACAATACCGGCCTGATCGAGATTCGGGACCGTAGCGCGGTCCCGCTCTCCGAGCGGCGTCAGATGGAACAGATCGTGGCCGAGGAAAACGCCGACCGTCGGGCGGTCTACCGCGAGATCGCGGTGGCAAACGGGCACCCGGAGTGGGAAGAACGTATTCGCGAGACCTTTGCCGATCGATGGATAGCAAATGCACGCGCGGGGTGGCATTACCAGGACGAATCCGGCAACTGGCAGCGGAAATAGGTTTTGGGGCGGCGCGCAAGAAGGCGGCTTCCGCTCGAACCGGTCGAAGTCGAAATCAGCGATCTCTCGCACGACGGCCGCGGCGTCGGTCGGGTCGAGGACAAAGTCACCTTCGTTCACGGCGCGCTGCCGGGCGAGCGTGTCTCGGCGCGCCTGACCGGCCGCAACCGGCGGTTCGACGAAGCGGTCACGCTTGCGGTGGAAATCCCGTCAGCACAGCGCGTCGAGCCCGAGTGCCCCTGGTTCGGTTATTGCGGCGGCTGCGCGCTGCAGCACCTGAATCATGCGGCGCAGCTGGACTGGAAGACGCAGCGGTTACGCGAGAATTTTCGTCGTATTGGGCAGGTCGAGCCTGACGAATGGCTGCACCCGATCTCGGCCCACCCCTGGAATTATCGCAGGCGCGCACGGCTCAGCGTGCGCAATGTGCCGGGCAAGGGGAGGGTGCTGGTCGGTTTTCGCGAAATTGGCGGCCGCTACGTGGCCGACATCGAGGCGTGTCGCGTGTTGCATCCGGCGTTTGCCGATCGCCTGATGGAACTGTCGGACTTGATCGGCCGATTGAGCATTCCCGACAGGGTTGCGCAGATCGAGTGTGCCGCGGGAGACGATACGGCGGCGATCGTATTGCGCCACCTGGACCCGCTTACATCGGCCGACGAGAAGAACCTGATCACATGGTCCGAGCGCACCGGCATTGCCGTCTGGCTGCAGTCGGCCGGGCCGAACAGCGTCCAGCGTCTTTGCCCCGAGACGCATCAGCTGACCTATCGACTCGAGGCATTCGATCTCGAATTCGGGTTCCATCCGCAACAGTTCGTGCAGGTCAATGCGGAGGTCAACCGCAAACTGACGCAGAAGGCTGTCGAGCTGATGTCGGCTGGACCGGAAGGCCGCATCCTCGACCTGTTTTGCGGCCTCGGCAACTTTTCGCTGCCGCTCGCACGCGGTGCCGGAGAAGTGCTGGGGGTGGAGCTAGACGAAGGCCTGGTCGAGTCGGCCCGTACCAATGCCGCGACAAACCGCATCGGGAACGCGCGCTTCGTCGCGGCTGATCTGATGCAGTCGGTCGAGACCCTTCCCTGGATGCGGGAAGAATTCGACGGCGTACTGATCGACCCTCCGCGATCCGGCGCCGCCGAAATCCTGCCTTTGGTGGCGGCCACCGGGGCACCGCGTATCGTCTACGTCTCCTGCGATCCCGCGACCCTTGCCCGGGACGCCGGCACCCTGGTCAACGAATATGGTTACCAGTTGCAGCATGCCGGCATCGCTGACATGTTTCCGCATACCGCGCATGTCGAATCGCTGGCACTGTTCGTCCGACAGCCATGATGCGCACAGGGTTGATCGTCGGCATCGATGGGCATGCGCTGGACCAGCGCTCTCGAGACGTGCTGATGCATCCGGCCGTGGTCGGTGTGATCCTGTTTTCGAGAAACTACAACGGATCCGGACAGTTGGTCGCGTTGTGCGAAGAAATTCGCGGATTGCGTGACCCGCGGTTGCTGATTTGCGTGGACCAGGAAGGTGGACGGGTTCAGCGATTCCGCTCCGGTTTCACTGCGCTGCCGGCGCTCGGCGAGCTGGGTCGATGGTATCGCAGCCATCCGGATCGAGCGCTCGATCTCGCTTATCGTCATGGCCGGGTCATGGCCGCCGAGGTTTTGGGCCACGGCGCGGACCTGAGCCTGGCCCCTGTGCTCGACCTGGATCGCGGCAGCGAGGTCATCGGCGACCGCGCGTT
>DATFJJ010000111.1:0-16201 GCA_035269245.1 Wenzhouxiangellaceae bacterium
GGCCACCGAGAAATCGATCGGCCGCTTCAGTCGCGTGACGGCGCGCTCGAATCCGGTCGCCAGGGCGCCCAGCCCGGTGATGTATTCGAAATGACCGCCGCGCACGCCGGCCCAATCCTGCATCAAATCGACCTCGGTGTGAGGATTGGAACTGAACGCGCCCGAAGAACTCAGTTTCATCGCGAAAACCTGGGGGCGACCCGCCGCGAGCGCCGGCCAGAGCTCGGGCGATGTCGATGTCGCCGCGTCGGTGAGCAGCAGCACGGCCTTCTTGCCGGGCCGGTCGATCATCTCGCGCGCGGCCACGGCCAGCGTGCCCTCGGCAGCGCTGGAACTGGTTTCCTGCGGATAAGCGGCCAGCATCCGCATCAGCGGATACGGCTGACCCACCCAGTCGTCGAGCAAAGGGCTGCCGCGGCCGAATGGCAGCAGGTTGACTTCGTCGCGCCCGGGTTTGATCGTCTCGGCGTAGGTCATCAGGGCCTTGCTGATGATCGGAAGCCAGGCCGCGACGCTGCCGGACGTATCCCAGCTGAAGATCACCGAGCGCGGCGGCTCATCGACCTCCAGCAGATATTCGGCGCCGGGTTCGACGAACGCTTCCCAACGGTGCGCGACAGGCGTCGTGTCGAGTTCATAAAGCTCGACCGGATTGCCGGTCGCATCGACGAGCTTCGGCCGGCCCTCGACGGTCGGGTATCCGCTCACCGTCAGTTCCAGGTGGTTCTGCCCGGCCGGCACCGCAAGCCGGTACCAGGACGAATACGAATCCAGCAATGCCCGGCCCGGTGCCGGTTCTTCGCCGTTCAGCGCCAGTGCGCGCTCGGCTCGGTCGTTCTCGGGCGCACCGGCGAATCCCGACCAGGTCGGCGGATCGGCGTGTTCGTAGGGCCCGGCCGAAGAAAGATCGCCCCATTCCGCCAGTACGCTGGCACCGTCGGCCTCGTAGACCGCAATCCGATCGGGCCAGAGCATTCTGCTGGTGCCTTGAGGCATCGCGAAGACCAGGCGCAGATAGCGCGCCCAGACAGGCTGGTCGGGCGCGAACTCGCCGGCACCGGCGTCCAGTTCGCCGGCGGCGACCTCGGTCCATGGCCCGAGCGGGCTGTCGGTGGCGGCCAACAGGCGTACCGATTCGGCAACCGCCAGGCCGCCGGGGTCGGAGACGGAATCGATCGCTACGCGCGCTACCCGAGCCGCGCGCGAATGCTCGAACGCCAGGACCAGCGTCGCGTCGTCGAATTCGCCCAGCCGGCCGTCTGCGGCGCTGTCGTCGGCGATCAGCATTTCGGTATTTCCCGCGCTGCCGCGCACCCAGGGCATGCCGAAGACCAGGTGGCCGCCGTTGCCCGGATCGGCGAGATTGAAGGGCTCGTCGGCCGGTCGCCATCCGGGCTCGGCGAGCACTTTCAGCTGGCCCAACCCAAGGGTGCCCCAACTTCGGGCGTTGCCGTAGGCGGCGGTGACGGGAATGAAACGCACGTAGCGGGCGCTGACCGGTTCATCGAGCACGAACGCCTGCTCCACCGGCCGGGGCTCCAGCCGGTCCCGCAATACCGTGCGGAAATCACTGCCGTCGTCGGAAACTGCGATCTCGAAGATGCCCGGGTAGCGATCGGGTCCCAGCGACGACAGCGGATTGATCAGGAAACCGCGCACCGGCACCGGGTCGTCGCCGGCCAGACGCACGGTCGGCTGGCCCCATTGGCCGCGATCGTCATTGTTCGTGCGCAGCGACGTTCCGGTCCAACGCCCATAGCGCGCCAGGCCGTCGAACAGCCGTTCGATATCGGCAATCTTGTCGTCTTCGAATCCGGGGCTGGGCAATGCCTCGGCACCGAACCGGAGCGCGGCGGCGTTGAATGAACCGCGCAACGGTTCGTCAATGTGCCAATGGAACGCCGGCCGCACCGGGGCGGCAGACTCGACCACGCGCACCGACGCCCAGTCCGGTGATCCGACGGCCGAACCGGCCCGTGCGCGCGCCGAGACGCGCGCCGGCGGCGACATCACCGCATCGGACGGGATGCGCAGCTGGAACGCGATCCGGTGCTCGCCGCCAGCCTCGAGCGAAATCGACGGCGGAATCCCCTCGACACCCCATCGGTCGTCGGTCAGGTGGGCCTCCAGTTCGATGTCCCTTGCGGCATCGCCGGTATTGCGCACCACGAGCTCGCCGTGCAGCGTCTGAGCCCAGGGCGAGTAGGACTGAACGGCTCTGTCCTCCAGCGTCAGTTTCACCGATGGCGGCGGCGCCGTCCCGGGATGCGGGGAAAGGCTCGAAAGGTCGATCGCGTACTCGGCGTTGCCCGAGACCTCGAGCGCGTATTCGCGGCCGGGTTCGAGTAGTACGCGGTCGACCCCGGCCTCACGATCGCGGACCACGCGATTCTCGTCAGGCTCGGCATCATCGAAGACTTCGACACGGTAACCCTTCGGAACCGGCCACTCGACGGTGGTCTCCGCCCCCGCTTCGGGAAGGCGGTACCAGTCGCTGGATTCGTTCGTGGCACCAACCCGGCCGACCAGTCGGCCGTCGATCGGAAACGGCGACGCTTTGCCTCGCGAGCCGTTGGGCTCGCGATCGGCGGTCAGATCCAGCCAGTCGCCGCGCGCCAGCGTGACGGTGTACTCGGCATCGGAGACCGAGTAGGGCTTCAACCGCAGAGAGTAGTCGGCCGGCGGCAGAAAGGCGTCCCAGACCATCGGCTCGCCCGGCTTGGCGCCGTTTCGAATCTCGCTGACCGTAACCTCGTCGTCGCCGACGCTGAGATAACCGGTATAGGCACCATCGACCGGCGGCTGCACAGTGAGACGGACATGTTCACCGCCGCGCAGCGTGAAACGGTAGACGTCGGCGTCGCCCTCCTCGGCCAGCAACCCGAAGTATTCCTGTCCGAACCGGATCGGCCGCGCGTCGGCGACGTTGTCGTTGGGCTCGATCTCCATGCCCGGTGGCGGCGGTCCCAGCGGTTGGGCCCGGACGATGTAATCGCTGGCGTTGCCGCTCACGGCGATCACGTATCGCCCGGGCATCAGGAACAGGTTGTCCAGCCGCGCACGGGTCGCGGCGCCGGCCCGCTCGCTGGACACGACCTTGCCGCCGGTGGTCTTGAGGTGAATCTCGTGGATGTCATCACCCTGGAACTGTAGCCGCCACAGTTGCGGCTCGCCGCTGACGTCGAAGCGCCAGTGATCGGTCTCCTTCCCGTCGAAGGTGCCGCGACCGAACCCTCGCTCGTGCAGGGCGGTCGGATGCTGGTGATTGTTGTTGGGCTCCAGTTCCTCACCGGCCCGGGCCTCGCCCCTGTCGATCCAGTTCAGTTGCCACTCGGCGCCGTCCGGCCCCCGATCGCTCAACCGTACGCGGTAATCACCGGCAGCCAGTCCCAGCGAGCGAATCGCAGTCTGCCCGTCGCGGCCGCGGACGCAGTGCTGCAGCCGCATGGCGTCGCGTCCCAGACAGACCTCGATGGCTGATTCCGGACCGCCGCGAATCTCGAAGTCCCAGCGGTGAGCCGCGCGCGCTTCATCGACCGTGAACCCGACCCAGTCGGTGTCGCCGGCGTCAAAGCGCCCCGCGAACGGTTCAGCAAACGCCATGGGCGTGGGATGAGAATCGTTCGGTTCGACCTCGCGGCCGTCGGCGGGCGCCGGGGCGCCGCGCGGCAGCGAAATCAGCTGGGCACCGGCTTGTGCCTGGCGCGTGCGGATTCGGTAGATGCCCTGGGCCAGTCGCAGCCCCGGTCGCGCCACGGGCATTCCGCCGTCGTCGCGCATGCTCAGGAGTTCGGCGCCGTCGGGTCCGAACAACGTGACTTCCACCGGCCGTCCCAGCGCCGTCTGGAAGATCAGGTCGTATGCGGATTCGGCTTCTTTTTCGTCGATGTCCACGCTGTACCAGGTCTCGCCCTGGGTCCAGATCCGTGATGAGCCGTTCGCCGAAAGGCGCCGGGGCGATGCCTCGGTGCCCTGTTCGCCGTCGAGTACCGCCAGAGCACGGTTGTCGACTTCGGTCAACTCGGCCGTGTAGGCGCCCTCGCCGCCGGAGTGGCTGACGCCGAAAACGTAAACGCCCGGGGCGAGCAACAGGAAATCGCGCCGCGCCGGCAGCGCGGCGTCTTGCGTCGCGATATTCATCAGCCTGGCCGGCGGCTCGGTCAGCGTCTCCGGGATGCGCCCGCGCCCGTCGGCGAGCGCGGTGAAGTCGAACACGTCGAGCTGCGTCAGCGCGCCGGATCGGCCCGCCAACGACAGGTGGAATCGCTTGCCGGCCTCGTCCTCGTCGACGACGATTCGGAAGGCGTCCTGGTCTCCCGGCACCAGGTCTCCGATGATTCTCACGACGTTGCCGTCTTCCGGGAGCGCAAGGTCGACCGCGCTGTGCGGCGCATCGTTCGGCTCGCTGTCGTAGAGCAGGTTGGTCACGGCCAGCGCCGAAGGGCTGAGCGCAATCGAGACCGCGGCAACCAGCATGGCGGCAATGGGCGTCCTGTCTGCAGTCATCAGAAACCGCTCCCGGCGAATTGATCGCACTGCAGCTGGAAACTGGGGCCGATGCCTTTGCCGGTCGCTCCCTGCATGCCGTAGTTGACGATATCGAACACCGCCGCGCCGGCCGTTCCGACTGTGGCGCCCAGCAGCGACCCGAAGCCGAGGCCGGTGACATTGTTAATGTGCGCCTCGACGAGACAGCACATCTTGACCACGTTGTCGGTTTCCTTCTCGCATTTCATCAGTCCGCCGATCGCCTGGACCATGTTGAACGCGATGCCGGTGACTTCGATGAGGTATTCGACCACGTCCTGGCCGTAACCGTCGGCTGTCATGCCCAGCGTCGTGCCGGAGACGGGATCGATACGCCACCACGCCGTCATCGTCACGCCGTCGGGCCGTTGCTCGGGCAATACCACGGCGAAACCGTTATCCAGATCGTGCTGCAACACTCGCTGCACCCCGGCCGGTAGCGCCTCGGGCAACGTTTTCCCGGGCTCGACAACGCGCAGCCCAATGCCCTGCGCGCGCGCTTTCTCGAACACTTCGAAGGCGTTGGTTACCGTGTTGCCGGCTGCCCGCAGTTGGCCCGGCAGGGTCTCGACGGCGGTCTCCCAAACCCCGCGCGCCAACGCTGCCGACGGATCGTGCGAGACACCCGCTTCGGTAAGCCGAAGCTGCAGCATCCGGTTCTCCACGACGTCGACGGCGCTGAACGCCGTATCGATGCCGCGCAGGCCGTTACGCAATCCCACGATCGCCGGTACGTGCCTGACCGAAATCACGCCACCGCCGCTCGGCGATTGGCCCATCAGCCGATACAGCGCCAGCGGTCCGAAATCCTGCGGGATATCGGTATTCGGCATCGAAGTACCGGCATCGGGAAGGAGCAGTTTGTGCGCCAGCGCCTTGTACATCCCCATGCTTTCGCTGCCCGCCGCCAGGTATCGATCGGCCAGGTAGTCAAGCGGCATCGATCCTGTGTTGACCACGTAAACGTGCTCGCTGAGCAGCGGCCAGAGCTTGTCGATCAGGGCATCGGCGTGCGCCCCGGGCGCGAGCAGATAGCGGCGATAGCGCGTTTCACGGCCGGACGGCGTGGTCAGCGTGAACTCCAGCCACATGGCGTCCAACGCGAAGATAGGGCGGCCATCCTCACGCGCCTCGACCGACTCGGTGGCCGACTGCATCTTGTCCGACAGCTCGGCGAACAGGCCTGCGGCACCGAACGAACCCGATCCCATCACCATCGGGTCGATGATCTGTCCCTTGAGGTCGAACGCCATCGCGCCCGGTGCCGGGGCGCCGCGAAAGACGGGCGTCAGAATCTCGTCGTCGTCCAGCGCTTGGTCGAGATTGGCCAGCGTCTCCGGCGTTATCGAGGCGGCATGGTTGCGGTAGCTGATCGCGACGCCGTGCAGGTTGGCCGCCGGCCGCTTCCAGGCCGTCATCAGGCGATGGTTCCGAAAAGTGTCGCCCTGTCGCTGGCGAATCCAGGCTTCCACGGTCAGCGTGTGGTGGTAGCGATCATCAACGCTGTCGGCCATGTATTCAAGCGGCTCCGTCTTCGGCCCGCCGCCGGCGGCGAATACGGGATGCACCGTTTGCCATTCGTCGCCCGGTCCGGCGCGGTGCTCGACCCAGAAGTAGGTCGCCGTAGCCTCGGCCAGCCTTTGTGCCAGCGGGTCTGCATCCAGCGTCACGCCAACTTCGGCCAGCTGCCGTCGAAGCCGCTCGACGACCTGCCCGGACTTCTGCGCCAGCGCGCCGTCTTCGAGATCTACCGTCGCGCCCCGCTCGAGCGCCTCGGGACCGAAGATTTCGCCGATTGCCTCGCTCAGGCCAGCGAGGTCTTCCTGCGATTCGGCTTGCCGAACCTGCGCCAGCACCGACGCGACACCTGTATCGTCCAGCTCACCGCGCACGATCCTGGCATCGAAGCCTGCGGACTTGAGCAGGTATGCGAGCAGCAGCGACTGATCCAGGCTGTTGCCGGCGCGGCTCATGAGCGTGCCGCGCATTCCGCGCAGAAGACCCTCATACGGGTGAAAAGCGATGCCGCTGCGTACAAAGTCGACTATCGCGTCGGGATCGAAATCCAGTTCGAAAACCAGTTCGTCGGCATCGAACCGGGTCTGGTCGATCTTGTCGCGCAGGCTCGACAATCGTGTCTCGAGTTGTTCGACGGCCGCGGCGAGCCGCGCGTAGTCGAGTTCGGACGTGTCATCTTGCGCAAGTGCCGGCGATGTCCAGAGCCCAGCAATCAGCAGCAGGGTCAAGGCAAGCAAAAACGCCTGATGACTGAGGAGCCCCCGCGCAGACTCGTTCAGAGGTTCCTTAACGTTCTGCCACGGCAGGGAACGCGTATTCGGAAGACATGAAGGCATGATTCGTCCCGGTTTCAAATTGTCGGCGCTGGTGGATGCGCACCCGCTGGCATGGAATCGGCAGCGGTATGCTCTCCAGCTCCACTCTATACGTACAATCTCCGCGACATGCGTCACCGGAACTGCCGGGGCGCAAGCGCTTACAATGACGAATCTTCCGGCAGATTCTTACTTGCGCATGGCCCTGTTGCTGTTCTACCTTTTTCTCGCCATTGGCGTTTCGTTCCTGTGCTCCATTCTCGAAGCAGTGTTACTTTCGATCACCCCGGCGCATATTGCCGTACTGAACGAACGCGAGGTCAAGGCCGGGCGCCATCTGAAACGGCTCAAGCGCGACATCGACCGACCGCTTTCGGCGATCCTCAGCCTGAATACCATTGCCCATACCTTTGGCGCGGCCGGCGTGGGCGCCCAGGCGCTGGTGGTGTTCGGCAGCGCGTGGGTCACCGTGACCTCGGCGCTGGTGACGCTGGCCATCCTAATATTTTCCGAAATCATCCCCAAGACCATCGGGGCGACGTACTGGAAGCAGCTGTCCGGTTTCACCGCCCATACCTGCCGCGTTCTGATCGTCCTGATGTGGCCGCTGGTTGCGCTGTCGAAATTCATTACGCGCCTGTTGGCCCGCGGTGCGCGGGCGCCCAGCGTCAGCCGCGAAGAGTTCCGCGCGCTGGCCCAGATCGGCACGCGCGAAGGGGTGTTCGAGGAAGAGGAGTCCAACATCTTTCTCAACCTTATCCGGTTCAGCGCGATCCGGGTCCAGGACATCATGACCCCGCGCGTGGTGGTCAAGAAATTTCAGCACGACACAACGCTGGGCGAATTGATGGACAGATCCGATGAACTGGTTTTTTCGCGTTACCCGGTCTACGGCGAGAGCGACGAGGACATCAGCGGCTACGTGCTCAAGTCGGACATCATGCTCAATCTTGCCCGCGGCAATCCGGAATTGTGCCTCAGCGATCTCAAGCGCGAGGTTCTGTTTGTCCCGGAATTCATTTCCCTGCGGGTGCTCTTCAGCCAGCTTCTGGCCGAGCAGGAGCACTTCGCGGTGGTGATCGACGAGTACGGCGGGCTTTCCGGCGTAGTGACGATGGAAGACGTTCTCGAGACGCTGCTGGGCATTGAAATCGTCGACGAAAGCGATGCCACCGAGGATCTGCGCAAGGCAGCGCGCGACAAATGGACCCAGCGGGCGAAGAAGCTGGGATTGGAACTGCCCGACATAGCACCCGATCCGGTTGCAGGCAGCGATTCGAAACGGCAGAATCAGTAGTCGTGGAATGCCTGATTTGGACATCGACCCGATTCGACCGCGATTGCCGCACGTCCGGCCGGGTTTCTGTCCGAACCGATACCCCATTCAGGAGATCGACATGAAGACAGCCACCCCCGTGATTGCCGCCGCCCTCGCAGCCGTGATTCTTGGCGCATGTACCGACAATAGCGGCGATACTCCCGAGAACAATGTTCTCGAGGGCCAGCACCAGGCCCTGGAGCGGGCAAGAGATGTCGAAAAAGATGTTGCCGAAGCCGCGCGACGCCAGGCCGAAGAAATCGAACGTTCCGAAGGGGGCGGCTGATTCTGTCGTCCTTGGGCCCGGATTCACGTATTCTATGAAGAGGCAGTTGGATAAGATCTTGGGGTTCCCTCGAATTTCGGGGCTGACCGGCAAGACCTCTCCCGACAATAGCCGTTCAAATTGATCATCGCCTGAACCTGTCCCCAAAAACCCCTTCCAAGGAGAATCAAATGAAGTTTCATCATGCTTTTACCGTACTTGCGGCCTCGGCTTTCAGCCTTGCCGCCGTCGCTGAAGAACCCAACATCAATCCAGGCATGTGGGAAACCACCAGCACCGTGACGATTCAGTCCGAACAGTTTCCGATTCCGCCGCGCACCGATACCTCCAGCGAATGTGTGACGGCCGAAAAGATCGCCGAAGGCCAGGCATTCCTCGAAGAGAACGATGACTGCGAGTTCAGCAACAAGGACATGCGGGCAGACGGAATGGATTACACCATGACCTGCGCAAGCCCCGATGGCGGCTCGGTAACCATGCATGCCAGCATGAAATTCGACGGCGATTCGATGAACGGCTCCATCGACGGCGACATCGAATCTCCGATGGGCGTCATGACCATGAACGTCGAAATGTCGGGAACGCGCACCGGCGACTGCTGAGACCGCGCCTTTCGAATTGCGATCGAAGCCCTGCCCCTGCGCAGGGTTTCTTTTTTCACGACTCTTAAGCAACCCCTGACCAACTCTGCGCGGAGCGCGATTCGATTCAATAGGGCGCCAGATCCGCGGCATCGATCACCTGGTTGCGTCCGGCTCGCTTGGCCCGGTAAAGGGCATCATCGGCGCGGGCACGCAGCTTCTCCAGGCGCGATTCGCGTCGCGATTCAATCAATCCGAAACTCAGCGTTACCTCGATCGAATGGCCGTTGAATTCGATCGGCTTGATCCTGTCGCGGAATTCACCGATTCGCTGCTGCGCCTGGAGACGGTTGTGGCCAGGCAGGAAGACCGCGAATTCCTCTCCGCCGATGCGCCCGACGATACACGGGGCGGGAAACTGCTCACGCAAGAGCGCACCCAGCCGGCGCAGGACCTGGTCGCCCGCCTGGTGGCCATATCGGTCGTTGATCTGCTTGAACAGATCCACATCGGCCGCGACCAGCGAACAGACCTTGCCTTGAGCACGGTTTTCGGCCAGCGAATCTTCCACGGCATGATGGAATCTCCTGTGATTGAACAGGCAGGTCAGACCATCGATTTCGGACAACCGCCGGTATCGGCGACGATCTGCTCGGAAGCGCAGCAGCAGACCGGCCAGTAGCAGGCCGATAAGCACCAGCATCGCCGCCCCGATAAGACGGGTCGAGCGCCGTGCCTCTGCGGTCTGCTCGCGCAGGGCGAGCAGCCGGCTTTGCCGGCGCAGCAACTCAAGTTCCTGATTGCGCCGCTGGTTCTCGAACTCCGCCTGAAGGTAGGCAAGCCTGCGCGCACGCTGTTCGTCGTTGAATCGACGTGCCGCATCACGGTAGAGGGAAAGATGCTGCAAAGCCTGGCCGTAGCGACCGTCCTGTTCGTGAATGGCGGCGATTGCCTCGTGAGCCTCCATCAGACCCCGCCAGTTTTCGAGTGACTGGAACTGATCGACCAGCCCGGTCAGCATTGGCAGCGCTTCCTCGCCGCGACCGAGCTTCAGCAGCGCTATGCAAAGCTCTTTCCGCGCCTCGAGTTCTCCGTTGAGAAAGCCGGTCTCCTGATTTTTTCCGATCGCGCGCCTCGACCAGCCGATAGCCTCTTTGTGGCGTCCGACGGCGTTGTAGACGCTTCCGGTCAAGGTCATTGCGCTACCCACGGCCACCGCCCCGCCTGACTGCTGGCTTTGCTCCCAGAGCTCGCGGCTCCGCTCCAGCGCAAATTCTGCAAAACCGGCGTTTTTCTGGACAAGCATAAGAGAGTAGAGCGAATTGAAGATCGTGCGCGCATGCCCCGTTCCCTTAGCCATATCTAGGCTTTCGGCGGCGCTTTCGAGCGCAAGACCATGCTCGCCTACATCGGAGTACAGCCTCGAGACCAGCGTCAGCACATCGGCTTTTTGCCTGGCGTCATCGGTATCGGGAAAAAGCGAGAGTGCACGGGCCAGCAGACCGAACGCACGTTCATAGTCGTGGGTCAGATAATTGGCGTTGATCAACAGTTCAAGCGCTCGGAGCCGCCTGGCTGGGCTTACCGGCTTGATCAGGACCTTGTCGAGCATTTCCCGGCCCTCTTCGTAGCGGCCGTCCAGAAAGAAATTTCGGGCCTGCATTATCCGGACCCGGGCGCGCTCCTCAGTCGACGCATCGGTCAGCACCGGCCCGAGGGCCTCGATCATCTGCTGCGAAACCTGCCACGGCTCGTGGATATGGGCGTGCTCGATCTGGGCAATCCTGTCGGAAAGAGAACCACCCTCTCGAGGTTCCTCTGCGCAGACCACACCGGCAATCAGACAAGTCAACAGGATTGCAAAACGTCCGAACCTCAATTCCAATCTCCTGCAGAGTTCCACGAATGACGGTTGCCGCCTGCCCGGATATCCGATGCCCGCCGGCATGCCGCGCCATCGACCTACCGTTCGCCAAGGGCGCGCTCGTGACGGCGCGACCTGGCTGCCGGCGCACGCATGCCTGCCAGTCCGGAGGGAGCCTGGCACCGTAGTGTACCCCGTCGTTATTTGAAGGAAGAGCGGCGCAGCACAGTCGCATCGAAGCGATACGAGGATTTTCTTGCTCGGGCCGGCCTTATTCCCATCCCTCCTGCTGCGACATCGCCAGGGCTCGCATCCGGGACGGAAACCGTCGGCACGGCAGTGGATCCGGTCGCGAGTCGCGACTGGTGAGACACCATGACTCCTGCGGACCGAGTCAGATGCAATCTTGGGAAATGGAAAGCCCGCGCGAGACTACCGCGGGTTTTTTTGGCTTCGAGGCGCGGGAATTGCCTTTTCGCTGACTTTCGAGTCGCCCCTGAAAACCGCATAGAGAAGGACATGCGGGACGGTCAATGCCGCCAGCCCGCAGAATATGACCTGCGCCAGCGCTTCGCGACCTATCGCATCGCCTGTATCGACTCCGGATAGTACGACCCACCCGAGCATGCCCAGCGCAAGCGCGCCAAGCGTGGCGGGCCACAAGCGCGATGCCCACTGGCCGGGCGACCAATGCCGCCAGGGGCCGTGCGATCGCGCGGCCATGTCCAGAAGATGCCCAAAACTGTGCAGTAGACAGAAATAGGCGGCGAAGGCAATCAGCGGCGGCAACAGGATCATCGAAGCCACCAGGACGCCGAGGCCCGCCAACTGGAACCGCCGGTTGGTCTCGCCCTCGATATGCATTCGGGCCACGAGCATCCCGGCACCGACTATCCAGAGCGCGATCAACGGCTGTGCCAACCAGGTCAGGATTTCGGCAAGTACGCTCTTTTCCACGCCCGTCAACCAACCGAAGATCAACGCGACTTCGATCGGATGGGCAGCAACCGGTCCCAGCACCGGAATGGCGCCGAATACGGTCACCGACAGTCCGTCGCTTCGGCCGGCGAACGCATAGGCATCCTGCTCGCCGAAATGCAGCACCGAGATCAAAAGAAATCCGGCCAGCGTCGCCAGCGGGGCGAGCAGCCAGCAGGCGATCACGACAGCCATGACCGCAAGGTAGGAAACAACGAATAAAAAGCGTCCGGATCGCCCGAGACGATCACGCATTACGACATCGCCGACCCAGGGATCCAGGCCGCCGTGCATGACGCCCAGCAGGGCGATTGGAAGAGCCACCAGCGCGAGTTGAGATTCGACTGCCAGAGTTCCCAGAAGACTGCCGGCCGGCAACAGTGCAAGCAAAACGACCAGGCCGATGCGCAGATGAATCTGGCGCAGCTCGCGGCCGCACCCGGAGGTTTGCATCCGGGCCCTATCGGCCAGACGGATCTGCGGGTTGCGGGTCATCATCGTGGTGCGGAAAATCGCCCGGCCGAATCGTGCGGCCGGGCGATCGTAATCCCGATTGTCATGCCAATTGTCGTGCCAATTGTCATGCCAAGCGACATCCGTTGTCTCAGGCGGCTTCGGAATCGGTCTTGATGACCGCGATCGTGTAGATCAACAGCCCGAAGACCGCCTTGGCCACGATATCGGCGATCGAGTAGCCCACCTGCACGGCGGTTTCGGCACCCGCACCCGTAAGACCCAGCATCGGGAACAGGAATACCACGGGATAAAACAGCCAGGCGATAACGGTCAGGTAGCGTGCCGCGCTCACCAGTCCGCGTGCCGAGGCCGGCTGGCGAGCAATCGCGTCGCCGAGCCCGATGAACAGCTGGTAAAGAATGATCAGGAACGGGATCATCGAAAGGCTCCACCACAACCACCGGGTACCCATATCGGCGCTGACTTCACCCGGATATCCAAGGATGATCATCAGCGCTGCCAGCCCGCCGAGCAGCCAACCCTTGCTTACGGTTTCCTGTCGTGACAAACGCATGACGAGCAAAAGTTCAACAAGCAGCAGCGGGACGGTCAAAAGCCAATCCACATAGCGATATGCGTCGTTGAACGGCTGGCCGGAAGCCACATAGGCGCCGTCAACCAGTTGATATGCAGACTTCCAGTCAAACAGGATCTGAACGTAATGGTAGAGCGCGATGAACGTTACAAGGCCAGTGATCGTGATCGCCGTACGGTACTCCGGTGCCACTCTACTTCTTTGCATGAAGAAGAATATGGTCGATGCCGCGAAGGCGGCAAGCGTCAACGAAAAGACGTTGAACACCAGATTGTATTGACCGAAGCTCAGCGTTGGCAAAGTTTCCATGTCGTTACCCTCTGATTTTTTTCATTGCAACGACCCCATGCCGTTGCGCGGACCGTGAAAGTTACCCCTGTCGCGTGAACTCGGACACTGACCTGTGTGAAATTTACGCGGACATCCGTGAAGCTTTCTGACTGATTCAGAACATGCGAATTTACAGATCGATCCTTTCATCCGATACACTGTTGGTTAAGTCATTTTTATGGAGTTATCCATGCACCGTTTGATTCAAGCCATCGCTGTTGGACTCTTTCTGGCTTCGAATGCCGCGATCGCCCAGGACGAAACCGCATCCGGCCTTTCTCCGACCGCCATCGCGATTCATGGAGGTGCAGGCACGATTTCACGCGAAAGCATGACCGAGGAACGAGAGCATGCTATCCGCGACGCGCTGGAACAGGCTATTCGCGCCGGCTACGCCGTGCTGCAGCGCGACGGAGCGGCCATTGATGCTGTAACCGCGGCAATTACGATTCTTGAGGACGCACCGGAATTCAATGCAGGCCGGGGCGCCGTGCTGACCAGCGAGTCACGGGTGGAGATGGATGCCTCCATCATGACCGGACAAGACCTTGCCGCTGGCGCCGTCGCCAGCGTGCGCGGTATCCGGCACCCCATACTGGCCGCTCGCGCGGTTCTCGAGCACTCGCCGCATGTCATGCTGGTAGGGGAAGGGGCCGAGAAATTCGCGCGTGGCAGGCAGCTCGAATTCATGCCGGAACCGTGGTTTCGGACGAAATTCCGCGTCGAGCAACTGCGCCGGATACAAGCCGGGGAAAACGAACAGTCGTCTTTCGATGCAACAGACGAGGAAGAATGGTTTTCCACCGTCGGCACGGTGGCGCTGGATCGCGCCGGAAATCTCGCCGCGGGCACATCGACCGGCGGCACGGCAAACAAGCGCTTCGGTCGCGTTGGCGATTCACCGATCATCGGCGCGGGTACTTATGCGGACAATCGAAGCTGTGCGGTTTCAGCCACCGGCCACGGAGAGTACTTCATTCGCCACGTGGTCGCATACAACATATGCGCGCGCATGCTGCACTCCGGCGCGACGCTTGCTGAAAGTGCCGATAAGGTCATCAACGGCGAACTTGCAGATGAAGACGGAGACGGCGGCGTAATTGCGCTGGATGCCGAGGGCAACATCGCAACCCCTTTCAATACACCGGGAATGTACCGGGCGAGCATCGATCGCGACGGGAAGCTCGAGGTCAAGATCTACGGCGACGAGTAGTCGCCGGTGCTGACCGATTTTCTGGAGTTCGACTGTCCCTGGTGCGGCGAATCCAACCAGGTCGAGGCCGAGCCCGGCGATGCAGGGCAATGGCTGGTGCAGGATTGCCAGGTTTGCTGCAGTCCGATCGAGATCAGGCTGCCGGGACCCGGTCAGCCCGATTTCCAGGTCAGGCGAGAGGAAAGCTGACGGTTCATGACTGACGCGTCATGCAGCTCGCGTATCGCCTGCCTGGTTGCCCTCGCCCAGACCCAGATTTCGGCAGAGCTTGAGCGATGCCTGGGCGCGATTGAGCGTATAAAAGTGAATGCCGGGCGCACCCAGGTCGATCAACTTGCGGCACAGGTCGGTAATCACGTCCTCGCCGAACTGGCGGATTGACTTGAAATCTTCCTGCTGTTCCCAGGCCTCGACCCGCTTGAAGATCCACTTCGGCATGTCGGCGCCGCACATCTTCGAGAAGCGCGCCAGCCGAGAGTAATTCGTGATCGGCATGATGCCGGGCACTATCGGCACTTGTACATTCAGTCGCGCGCAGTCTTCCAGAAATCTTTCATAGGCATCGGCATTGAAGAAGTATTGCGTGATGGCCCTGTCGGCGCCGGCATCCACCTTCTCCTTGAAGTGTTTCAGGTCCTCTTCCGGCGACCTGGCTTCCGGATGATACTCCGGGTAGCAGCCAACCTCGATCTGAAACTGGTCGCCGTAGTCTTTTCGAATGTGTCGGACAAGGTCCGTGGCGTAGTCGAAAATACCGCTGCCTCCGCCGGAGGGGCGGTCTCCGCGCAGTACCACCAGGCGCTCGATTCCATTCTCGCGATAGGAATCGAGCAACTCGTCGATGCTGCCGATGTCTTCCGACATGCAGGAAATGTGCGGCGCTGCCGGAATTCCGGTCTCGCGCTGGATATTGAATACTGTTTCACGGGTTCTGGAACGGGTCGAACCGCCGGCGCCGAAGGTTACCGACATGTACTCGGGCTTGAGCGCAGCCAGTCGGTCGCGCGTTCGCTTGAACAACTCGACCTGCTCGTCGTTCTTCGGCGGAAAAAATTCAAAACTTAACTGGGGAGTTGTCATGGCTTCCTTTGCGTCGAATTCGAAGCTGGGATCAAGAAAGGGGATTGCCTCGTTGTTGTTGTGGATGCGCCTGATTCGCGAGGCTGCGACTGTTCCGGCACATCGCCTGCCGCACACGGTCAGCGGCATTTTTCACGTCTCACGAGGAAACCCGGGGCCGGTGGCCGGCCCCGAAGATTCCAGACCCGCTTAGTAGCGGTAATGCTCGGGCTTGTAAGGACCTTCGACAGTCACGCCGATGTAGTCGGCCTGTGTTTCGGTCATTTCGGTCAGGCGCGCACCTACGCGTTCGAGATGCAGGCGGGCAACCTTCTCGTCCAGGTGCTTGGGCAACACGAAGACCTCATTCTTGTATCGCTCGGGATACTTGAACAGTTCGATCTGAGCCAGCGTCTGGTTGGTGAACGAATTGGACATCACGAAGCTCGGATGACCGGTGGCGCAACCCAGGTTGACCAGGCGACCTTCGGCCAGCAGCGTGATCCGCTTGCCGTCCGGAAACGTGATCTGGTCGACCTGCGGCTTGATGTTGTCCCACTCGTACTGGCGCAGGCTGGACACGTCGATTTCGTTGTCGAAGTGACCGATGTTGCAGACGATTGCCTGGTCCTTCATGCGCTCCATGTGATCGTGGCGAAGG
>DATFJJ010000112.1:0-2417 GCA_035269245.1 Wenzhouxiangellaceae bacterium
GCGCGCTGCTGAAGCCACCGTTCGTGCCATGGGCCGCGAGCCCGCAACGCGCTCTCCTTATCGCAGCGAGTCCACCATGGAGCTTGCCGGGCTCGCCCTGGCAGACGGCCTGGAACCTGCCGCCGCGCGATTGGAGCAGAGCCCGCAGGACTACGAGCCGATGTTCCTGGCCATCCTCGGCTATTACCGCTTCGGCGCAGCAACCCACTCGCAGGAAGTGCGCGACGCGCTGACGCTCATGACCTTGAGCCAACCCTATTTCGAGAACGACACGGTCGGCCTGGCGATGGCCTCGGCGCATGAGCGCCTTGGTGAGAAGGATGCTGCGAGGCAGCTTCTCACGGACCTTCTTGAGCGGTCACCCGGGTTGGCGCCAGCCCGTGAGCGACTCGAGGCGCTGGCGGATTGAGATGAGGGACGCGGCCAGCCTGAGCATTCTCCTGATCGAGGACGAGATGGAGATAGCCGCGTCGATCATCGACTTCCTGGAGGGCGAGGGGCACCGACTCGATTATGCAGCTGACGGACGCCAGGGCCTCGACCTGGCGCTCGGCGGCTCCTACGATGTCGTGCTGCTCGATCTCCGGCTCCCCCGGCTGGACGGGCTGGCGGTCTGCAGGCAACTTCGCGAGACCGCCGAACGCCACCTGCCGATACTGATGTTGACGGCACGCGATACGCTGGATGACAAGATAGAAGGCTTCGACGCGGGAGCGGACGACTACCTGACGAAGCCGTTCGCGCTGGAGGAGTTGCTGCTCAGGTGCAATGCGCTCGGCCGCCGTCACCAGCTGCATCGCACCCATTTATTGACGATCGGGGACCTGCGCATCGATCGGCGCAGGCGATCCGCGACCCGCGCCGGGGAATCTCTCGACCTGCACCATACGCCCTTCGATATCCTGGTGGCACTCGCCGAAGCCTACCCGGCCGTCATCACGCGCTCGGAACTCTCTCGCCGGATCTGGGGCGATGCGCCGCCCACAAGCGATGCGCTGGCCACCCATATCTACAGCCTGCGACAGGCCCTCGACCGCGACTTCGCCACGCCCATGCTGAAAACGCTGCACGGGGTGGGTTTGCGCCTCGAGGTGCCAGAGTGAAGTACCGGAGCTTGCGCCGGACGATCGCCACGGCCTTCCTCGCCATGGCGGTTTTTGCCGGGGTCTGCGGCGGACTGCTTGCGATTCTGTTCGCCTACACGACTGAAGATCACATTTTCGACCGCTTGCTTGCGCTCGAGGCGGCGCACCTGGAGGGCTCTATCGGCCAGGGCGAATCACTGCCGGAACCCGAATTGCCTTTTTCCAGTTATTACCAGGCCGGCACGCTGCCGGCGTTCCTGCAGGCCGCGCTGGAGGCCGAGCCGGGTCGCCGCGAAGTATTCGGCGAGGATGGCAAGCATTACCACCTGCGCAGGGTGGCGTCTGCCAGCGCGGGTCCCGCCTGGATTGTCCTGGAGGTCCAGGACTACCTGGCCGTCCGACCGGTGCTGACCGGGATCACCTTGGTGCTCGCGCTGGCCATTCTCGCCATCACCCTGATCGCTGCGATCGCGGGCGCCTACGTTGCACATCGCGTGACGGGGCCGCTCCGGTCTCTTGCCGCCGAGGTGTCCGCCCTGCAGCCGGAAAACCTGCCGACCGAGTGGCAGCGCCGCTATCCCGCGGACGAGGTCGGCCGCCTCGCCGACACGCTGCGTGAGGCCTTCCGCCGGATTCACCGTTTCATCGATCGCGAGCAGCGTTTCACGGAGGACGCAAGCCACGAGTTACGCACCCCGCTCACCGTCATCGAGAGTTCCGTGGCGATGTTGGCCAGGTCGCGAGATGCTGACCAGGCGGAAGCGCTGATCGGGCGCATCCGTTCCGCCGCGATGGCGATGCACCTGTCAGTCGACGGGCTGCTGGCGCTTGCCCGGGAAGATCGTCCGGAGCGCTCCGTTGAGCGGACCGCGGTCCTGCCGATTGTCGAGCGCAGCGTCGTCAATCATGCATCTCTGCTCGACGGCAAGGCCGTGCAACTGTCGGTCGCCGTGGATCCGGACTGGCGCGTCGCGGGCGACCCGGCAGCATTACAGGTCCTGATTGCGAACCTGGTGTCAAATGCCTTCCGCTACACCGAGGAGGGCACGGTTCGCATCGAGCGCGACGGCAACGACCTGCTGGTCATCGACAGCGGGGTGGGTATCGACCCAGCGCTGAAGCCGGAAGTCACCAAGCACGCCGTCAAGAGTTCCGACAGCCCGGGCCTGGGTCTCGGGCTCTCGATTGTCGAGCGCAGCGTCGTGAATCATGCATCTCTGCTCGACGGCAAGGCCGTGCAACTGTCGGTCGCCGTGGATCCGGACTGGCGCGTCGCGGGCGACCCGGCAGCATTACAGGTCCTGATTGCGAACCTGGTGTCAAATGCCTTCC
>DATFJJ010000113.1:0-3739 GCA_035269245.1 Wenzhouxiangellaceae bacterium
CGAATCTGGCTGACCAGGCCGCCATCGTCGTCGAACTGGTAAATCGCGATCTCGCCGGGCAATTCACCGGGCTCGAACCGACCCACGTTCATGAACTGGCTTTCCGATCGCATCCACAGCCCGTGCGAGGGATGCCAGAGGCTGTTTT
The DNA here is from genome assembly GCA_035269245.1 of Wenzhouxiangellaceae bacterium. GTDB lineage: Bacteria > Pseudomonadota > Gammaproteobacteria > Xanthomonadales > Wenzhouxiangellaceae. Next base: position 149 of record DATFJJ010000113.1, read on the forward strand.
CACCCACGCCGCTGGCCGCGACCCGCTCCGGCGAGTGATAAAGCGCCGGCGCCAGAAACTGCAGCGCGACCAGCGCTGCCAGCGCAATCGCCACGCCCGGCACCAAGGCGAGGCGCATGATCCTGATCAGCGAGACGCCGGATGCCCGCATCACCGTCATCTCGTGCTGGGCATGCATGGCCGACAGCACTGTGGCAGTTGCCAGAACCGCCACCACCGGCAGCATGTCGATGAGATTTACCGGAATTTGAAGGAGTGCCCGAACCGCACTTTCAAACGTCGAGCCGCCGCCCGACTCCCCGAGCAATTCCAGAAGCGTGGTCACCCATAGCAGCGACCCCACTGCGACAAACATGACACCGTAACCCTTGAGCAGGCGAACCAGCAGATAGCGCGAAACGATGCTCACAACGGGGCCCCCGGCCCACGCCACTGATGCCAGAGCTTGAGCGCAAGCAGCGGCGTCATGACCAGCGGCAGCCAGAACAGGCCCGGCCAGATCGCAATCGCCTCCGAATCGACTCGGTCGGCAAGCGTTCCGAGCACGCTGAAGTAAAGCGCCACGACCACGCTGGCCGCGACCAGCTTGCTGGCCTGGCCCTTTCTCGGATTGATCCGCGCCATTGCCAGCGCAGCGAAAGCAAGCACCACCACCGACAGCGGCATGAGCGTACGCCACTGCAGTTCACCCCACTCCAACGCGCCGGCGGCGTTGACGAGTCGATCAGAAGGCAGCGCGCGCCGGATGCGATTCCGCTCAACGGGCGGTGGCGGATCGAGCAAGACGGTAAGGGTTTCAGATCGATTGACCAGGTCGGCATCGCCGCCCTGCTCGAGCCTGTAGAACCGGACATTGCCGAGGAAGTCCAGCGCGATTGTGCCGTCGTCGCGCAAACGCTGCTCCAGTCGCTCGGCACGCAGCAGGTTGCGGTAGGTCGGCAGGCGCTGGTGCACCAGAACGTTGACCAGCGCGTCGCCATCGCGACGCTCGGCGAAGATCATCCATTGCTCGTCGCCGATCTCGAAGCGGCCGGGCTCGACCCGGTCCAGATCGATCTGCGCGGACATTTCGCCTTCCATTCGATACAGGTTCTCGTAGGCCCACGGTCTGAACAAGTGGGTCAGCAGACCCACAAGCACCAGACCTGCCAGCGCAATCACCAGCACGGCACGAACCACGGACTGCCGGCCGACCCCGGCCGCGGCCATTGCCGTGATCTCGTAGCCGTTCTGCAATCGTCCGAGGCCGACGATGAGGCCAAGAAACATCGCGCCGGGAATCAACACATCGAAGAAGAGTGTGACCTTCAGCGTCGCCAGTTGCGCGACAGCCTGAAGGGAAAGCCGCTCGACCACTGCGTCGGCGAGATAGCGGCTGAAGTAGAACGCCAGCACGATTACCAGCACGACGAAGAATACGCCCACTACCGGGCGTAGGAGCTGCAGTGCGATGTAGCGTTCCAGTCGGTTCATGACCGGACACGCTCGCGCCGCTCGATGAGCCCGGTCACCAACTCGAGGTCGGCCTGCGAGTCGACGTCGACCGCCGCCTCCGGCGCGTCCAGCATCACCGCCGCCAGTCTAAGCCGCATTCGGCGCGACAACGCATCCATGGCCGCCGACAGCGACAGCCTTCCAGCCAGGTAACGCAACAGATTCCAAGGCCCCAGGCGCCCGACGATCTTCCAGGGCTTTTTGCGGTGCGTCTCGAAGACGCGCCATTGCTCGACAACCTCCCGCCCGCGCAGACCGGCGAAGTAAAACAGGTTGGTTCCGCACACCGATACGTCCGAGAACCGATAACGCGTGCGGCGGTTGTCCGGAAACCGGCCGACGATCGCTGCGTGGTCGACCAGCCCCACGACCGCATCCGCACCCGACGCAGCAGCCTCGGTCACGAACTGCTCCAGCCACGCCGGCTGCAGCAAGGGATGATCACCGGTCACCAGCAGAACCGGTTCGGACGGGTCGATCCGATCCATTGCCGCAACGGCACTCGCGGCCGGGCCCGAAGCCGGGTCGACGCGCTCGAACTCACAGCCGACGTCGGCTGCATCGGCATAAGCCGGGTCCTCGCGGCAGACAACGAACAGCCGCCCGTGAGCCGCGAACGCCGAGACCGCCTCCATGACTCGCGTGAGCATGGACTTGCCGGCAATCTTGACCAGGACCTTGCCCGGCACACCGGCATTCACTGCGATCGGATCACCCGGCCCGCGGTCCGCGGCCAGCACGACGACATTGGTTGTGCTGTCGATCACGCCGTCAATGCCTTGCGGTAGATCCGGAATCGCTGAGACACCTGCATGCCGATGGCTTCGACGATCGAGCGCATGCCCCGATTGTCGGCAAGAATCCAGGATTGCTCGGTGAGTTCGATGCCATCGTCGACCAGCGCTTTAGCGACCGCTTCGATCAGCGCATAACTGATGGCGGCGCCCATGAACGACTGCTGGTGGGCGGGCAGTATCCCCATCAGCGGAATGCGAGCGCGACGGTTGCGTTTTCTGGCGATTCTCCAAAGCAGGCGTGGCGCGCCGAACGGGAACAGTCGTCCGTTCAGGTCGGCCACCAGCTCATTGAGATCCGGCAGCGCGACGATGAAACCCGCCAATTCGCCGTCGATGGCCGCAACCTGTACATAGCCGGGCCGTACCAGCAGCTTCATCTCGTCGACCATGTGCCTGAATTCGGCCTGGGTCAGGGGAACAAATCCCCAGTTCCCGGCCCAGGCCGCGTTGAAGATTCGACGCAGCGGCTCGGAAAGGCTGCCGATCTCACGGCGCGAGACCGGGCGAATCTCCAGCCGTCTGTCTGCCCGGCTGAGCAGCCGGGCGACCCGTGCCGGCAGCTCATACCGGGGCGAGCCCCGGTAGGCCAGGGTTTCAACCGCGGTCTCGAACCCGGCAGACTCCAGATGGCCGGAATACCAGGGCGGGTTGTAGTTCATCATCATCATCGGTGACTGGTCATGGCCGTCGACCAGCAATCCGCACTGCTGATTGATCGACAGATCAAATGGCCCGGTAACCTCGGTCATGCCCTGGTCGACAAGCCATTCGCCGGCGGCGTCGGTCAGGGCCCGGAAGACTGCCGGGTCGTCGATCGCCTCGAGCTGGCCGAACTGGCCCATGGTCGGTCTACCGCATTCGGCCTGCAGCGCATCGATCTGGGCACTGATCCGTCCCACGGGCTTTCCGGCTCTTGTAGCGAGCCAGGCCGCGGCCCTGGCATGACGGAAGAATGGGTGCCTGGGGGCCCACATCTGGCGGGACTGCAACGATAGCGGTTGAATCCAGTTCGAGGCGCCCGATTGTATTTCGGACTGCACGGAATGAAAGGATTTCCATTGCCGCCGGGTCCTGACCGGCGAAACGTCGATCCCCTGGGGTGCGGCAGACGGCATCGATTATCCTTGTGGGTGTGGCGTAGTTACCACATAATGTTGCAAAAATGTCATCATTAACACAAATTGAACGGGGAGGACCTTAGTTTGTTCGCAAAAAAGAGGCAGATCCGAACAGTTTCATTCCATTCGTCATCGCTTTATAATGCTCGTTTAAATTAACAAGACACTCGCGCGGCATCCTT
>DATFJJ010000114.1:0-8653 GCA_035269245.1 Wenzhouxiangellaceae bacterium
CAACCAGGACACCGCCTTCCCCGAGCTGTTCGAACAATGTTTCCGGGATGCGCCCACCGGCAGTCACGACGATCGCATCGAACGGCGCCTGACCGGGCCAGCCGTCGAGCCCGTCCGCATGGCGCGCGTAGACGTTGTGGACCTTTAGCCCGTGCAGACGCTGGCGCGCCAGACGCGCCAATTCTCCAATACGCTCGGTGGAAAAAACCTTGTCGAACAATTTCGCGAGCACGACGGCCTGGTAGCCGGAGCCGGTGCCGATTTCCAGCGCCTTTTCGCGCTTGTCGGCGGCCATCGCCGCCTGGGTCATCATGGCCACGACCAGCGGCTGCGAGATGGTCTGGCCCCGACCTATGGGCAATGCGCTGTTCTCATAGGCACGGCTCGAGAGCGCCTCGTCGACGAACATGTGACGGGGCGTCTCGGTCATCGCGCTGAGCACCCGCTCATCGGTAATGCCCTGCTCCCGGAGTTTCTCGATCAAACGCCGCCGAGTACGGTCCGAGGTCATGCCGATGCCGCGCGCAAGCTTTCCTGCGTTCATGTCAGCCCGCATCCTCGTCGATGCGAATGCTTTGCACCCACTGACCGACCGGGTCCAGCGCCTGATATCGGGTAAGGTCGACGTGAATCGGCGTAACGGAAACGTAACCGCGCCTGATCGCGTTGAAATCGGTGCCGGGCCCGTTGTCCTCCTCACCGCCCGGCGCTCCGATCCAGTAGAACTGGCGGCCGCGTGGGTCCTCCAGGGGAATCACGTCTTCGGAACGGTGCCGGTGGCCGAGCCGCGTGGTCTCGAAACCCTTGATTTCCTCCCAGGGCAGGTCCGGCACATTGACGTTGAGGATGGTGTCGGCCGGCAGCGGCTCTTCCAGCAGCCGGCACATCAGGACGCGTGCGGCACGCGCGGCGGTAGCGTAGTTGCTGGGACGCGGTTTCTCCTTCTCGTGGTCATAGGCCAACGATACGGCCATCGCAGGAGACCCGAGAAACCGGCCTTCCATCGCCGCGGCCACGGTGCCGGAATAGATGACGTCGTCACCCATGTTGGACCCGGCGTTGACGCCCGAAATCACCATATCGGGCTCTTCGCCCAGCAGGCCGGTAATGCCGATGTGCACGCAGTCGGTGGGGGTGCCGAATACCTTGAAGACGTTGTCGCCGCGGCGATCGACCCGAATCGGCCGGTCGAGCGTGAGCGAATTGCTCGCGCCGGATCGATCACGGTCCGGTGCAATGATGGTGACGCGGTCGACCTGCTCGCCGATCTGCTCGGCCAGGTGGCGGATGCCGGTGGCGTCCAGGCCGTCGTCGTTACTGATGAGGATGTGCATCGTGCCCTTTCGTCCGGTTGCGAGACGATCATTTTGCAAGCGGTAACTATAATGCCTACAGTCGAAAATTACGCGACCCGACAGCGAACCCAAGGTCGATCCACGGTCGACAAGGCGTGTCGCGGGCGCACCGGAGACGCACGATGAGCGACAAAAACGACAAATTCGATGACGAACTCGCGCTGTTTCGCGACAGCGTCGGCCCGGTACGCCGAATCCGCTCGAGCCGGGCCGAGACCGAGCGTCGGCGCGTGCGGGCCACGCCGCGCATGCGGGAAGCCGACGAGCGCCGCGTGGTCGATGAGCTCGCCGAGTCCAGCCCGTTCGACCACGAGCTGGAAACCGGCGAGGAGTTGCTCTGGCTCAGGCCGGGACTGCAGAAGCGGGTACTGACTCGCTTGAGACGCGGTTACTGGAGCGTGCAGGAAGAAATCGACCTGCACCAGATGAATGCCGATGCGGCAACCCGCTCCATCCGGATATTCCTCGACGAAACGCTGGCGAGCGGCAAGCGCTGCGTCAAGATCATACACGGCAAGGGCCTGCGTTCCGGGCCAGCCGGCCCGCGATTGAAAACCATTACCGCGCGCGTATTAAGCCGCCACCCCAGCGTGCTCGCATTCGGCTCGGCGCCTCCGACCGACGGCGGAACCGGCGCCGTATATGTTCTGCTCAGGAACGCACGATGAACGACCCCTCGTCGTCGGTGATTCCAGCGCTGCTGCTGCTCGGTGCTCTGGGCCTTTGGTGGCACGCCTCCACACAGGCGCTGGACCGCGCACGCCAGGTCGCGCGCAACTTCTGTCAGCGCCAGCAGTGGCAGCTGCTGGACCAGACCGTCAGCATCCAGTCGCGCTACGCGCAGCGCGGCGGCTACGGCCTCGAACTGGTCAGGCGCTACCGCTTCGATTTCTGTCCAGACGGTTCCAGCCGGTTGACTGGCGGGCTGCTGATGCGCGGCAAAAGGCCGCTGCGAATCTGGGCCGACGGTCCGGATGGCAAGATCGTGGAACAACTGGACTGATTCTGACTTCGAGACAAGCGTCGAACCAGATATCGCAAAGGCGCGAAGGAAAAGCGAGCGAAATCGGAAGGCAAGGGAGACGGTCTGGCCCCGCAGAGACGCAAAGAATGGCAAAAGCGAAGAACCACGAAGAACGCCGGTAGCACGGCGTTCAATGGGCCGCCCTCTCCCAACCTGATACAGATACTCGCCTGGGGAAGCCAACCGAGGCGGGGCTCAGAGAGCTTGAAGACCTCACAGGATCTGCAAAACCGTCTGAAATTTTCGTCTTTGCCTTGCCCTGCGGCTCAGCCCGTGACGCGGTCGCGAAGGTAGATCGGCTCCAGTTCATGAGCGGGAACGGCATCGGTGCGCAAGGCCAGATCGGCCACCGCCAGCGCGGTCGGCCGCGCCTCGGCCTGAACAGCTTCCAGACCGGTGCCCAGCGCGGACCGAAGTTCGGGACCGTAGCTCAAGAAAGCATTGCCGGCGGCCATGAAGGGGCCGTCGTCAAGGACCGTCAGCTCGCCCGGCGGGCATAGAATTTCCGCGCCGATCGGCCGCATCCGGTCTTGATCGAACGAAAACCAGCCGGCATAGACCTCGCCCATGCGTGCGTCGAGCGCGGCCAGCAGGCGCCCCGAGTATCCGGCCGGCCGGGCGACGTGTGCAAGTGCGGCCAGGCTCGAGACCGGCCAGGCCGGCAGGTCGTGGGCCAGCCCTATGCCCTGGGCCACACCCAGCCCAAGACGAATGCTGGTGAAACCGCCCGGTCCGCGGTCCACGGCGATACCGTCGAGATCGGCATAGGCCAGCCCGGCCTCGGCCAGCAGTTCGGAAACCCACGGCAGCAATGCAGCGGCATGGACGCGGGCGCCGACTTCCTGGCGCTGCAGCCGCCTGTCGCCGTCAACAAGCGCGACGGAACATGCCTCGGTCGCCGTTTCGATGGCGAGAACCGTCACTCTACGTCCCGTATGAAAGCCGCCGCTTCATCGACGCCGCTGCAACGCGGCATCGGCGGCAGGCTGTTGACGAAAATGCGGCCGTAGCCCTTGGAGGTCAGGCGCGGATCGCCGAGCACCAGAACGCCCCTGTCGCCGGCGTGCCGAATCAGGCGTCCCGCACCCTGCTTGAGCGCAAGCACAGCGGCTGGAATCTGAAGCTCGGAGAAAGGATTTCCCCCGCGCTCGCGGGTCGCGCGGATGGTGGCCGACAACACCGGATCGTCAGGCGACGAGAATGGCAGCTTGTCGATCACAACGACGGACAGCGCCTCACCGCGCACGTCGACACCCTCCCAGAAGCTGGCCGCGCCCAACAGCAGGCTGCCGGGCCGGGCGCGGAATTCCTCGAGCAACACGTCCCGCGGCGCCTCTTCCTGTATCAGCAGGCGGAAGTCGGTATTGACGCGCAGCCAGCCTGCAGCCCGGTTCAACGCTCGATGCGAGGTAAACAAAAGGAACGCCTGGCCGCGGCTGGCCTGGAGCAGCGGCCGGACCGCCTCCAGCAACTTCTCGGTATGCAACGGATCGCCCGGTTCCGGCAATCCGGCCGGCAACCACAGGCGCGTTTGCTTGCGATAGTCGAACGGGCTGGGGATCAGCTCGGTTGCCGGCGACTCCAGACCCAGCCGCTTGGTGAAGTGGTCGAAATTGCCGTTCACCGCGAGCGTGGCCGAGGTCATGATCCAGGTCGACGGCAGCTCCGCGCGGAGTTTTCTGAACGGCTCGGCGATGTCCAGCGGGGTCAGCGTCAGCGAGAGCCGACCGCGCCGGCAGGTAAACCAGCGCACACCCTCCTCGCTTTCGCCGGACAGCAGGGTCGCCAGCGTGTCCGATAGCGCCACGGCGCGATCGTGGCATGCCGCCATATCGCGCGTCTGCGACTGCAGCGCGTCGGTGGCCTCGGCCAGCCCAGCCAGCGCCTCGGCCAGCGCCTCGAGTTCGGTGGTGACCGGGGCCAGGCGGCGCCAGTCCCCGCGCTCGGGCAAGGTGTGCGCGCGACTGCCAAGCTGGGCCAGGCGCTCCTTGAGGCGTTCCACCGGCTCGCGCAGCTGCTGCAGACTGCCGACGGCGTCGGCCGTCGCGGCCAGTGTGTCGCGGGCAAGCTCTGCGACCTGCCAGGCGCTGACGCTGCGCGAAAAGAACCGGGTGGCCACATCCGGAATCTGGTGGGCTTCGTCAACAATGATTGCGTCGGCGCCCGGCAGCACTTCGCCGAATCCGGTCTGCTTCAAGGCCAGGTCGGCAAAAAGAAGATGGTGATTGACCACCACAACGTCGGCGTCCTGGGCGCGTCTGCGCGCCCTGAGCACAGGGCAATCATTGATGCGCGGACATTCCGATCCCAGGCAGTTATCCACGGTCGAGGTCACCAGCGGCCAGACCCGGGCCCGTTCGGGAATCTCGGCCAGTTCGCGAATTTCCCCGGTGGTGGTCTGCCGTGCCCACCGCCTGACCGCTTCCAGGTGCGATTCGGTCTCGTCGTCCAGCACGCCGGGACCGTCTTCGGCCTTGTCCATGCGCTGTGGACACAGGTAGTTGGCCCGGCCCTTGAGCAACGCGACGGATTTCTCCACGCCGACGGCCCTCAGCGCCAGCGGCAAGTCACGCTGGAACAGCTGATCCTGCAGATTGAGTGTACCGGTGGAAATGATGACCTTGTCCGTACCGGTCAGGGCAGGCAACAGGTAGGCCAGCGTCTTGCCGGTACCGGTCGCGGCCTCTGCGACCAGGTCGGTGCAGCTCTGCAGGCACTGTGCAATCCGGTCGGCGAGCTTGAGCTGCCCCGGCCGCGGCTGAAAGTCGTCCAGCAGATCGGCCAGCCGGCCGTCGCGTTCGAACTGATGTGCCAAATCGTCCAAACTGTTCGGACTCAGAACCTTTCCGGGGGCGCGACGCGGCAGTCGGCCAGCCGGTCGCGGGCCTTGCGCGCCTCTTCCCAGGCCGCAGCGCGCTCGTGCACCACGATCAACGTCCGAAGGCTTCGCTGGCAGATCTCGCCGACTTGCGGCCCCAGCTCGAACGAGCGCTGGGCGTAGCTGGCAGCCTGGTCCGGCCGGCCTCGCACCAGTTGCAGTTCGGCCATCTGTTGCAGCACCGCCGGATCCCGGCCGTCGATCCGCAGAGCGCGTTCGAGCAGCATCTCGGCGCGCTCGAGGTCGCCTTGCTGCTCGGCCGTCGCCGCATTCCGACCAAGTGCAACCACTGCGGGATTACGCACGCCGAACACCTGCAGTTCCTCGCCGGCACCCGCCGACGGGGCACGCACCCGCTCTTCGACCACGCGGTCTTCTCCCGGCCCGGGCATCGGTGGCCTGGGCGCGGCGCAGGCGGCCAGCAAAAGCGGGATCGCAACACTTATCGCGACAACTGCGCTTCTTGTCATGGATCGGTTGAATTCAGGCATTCAGCAATGGTAATGGGAAAGGGGTCGGTCGTGGCATCGCATGCCGCTGGATTTGCGGTCCGAATAAGCTATTGCGTCATGGTGATGAGGGCACATTGGCTGTGTGCCGCAGCTTTGAAATCAAATTCAAGTTCATTTCGCCCCCGCGAAACGATTTTAGAAGTTGAATTTGATTCAAAAGCCGCCGCACCTCATCATAGCGTGGCGGAACCGCATTCGAAGTCGAAAACCGGAAAATGCACGACCCACCAGACCGGTCGGGTACTATCGACCCATCCCCCCGGCAAGCCAGGCAAACCGATGGCAAAAGAAAACACGAAACCCATGGTCGTCGCCCTGACCGGCGGCGTGGCCAGCGGCAAGACCGCGGTCTCCGACCACTTCGCTAGACTCGACGTTCCCATCGTCGATACCGACGTGATCGCGCGCGAGGTGGTTGCAGAGGGTTCCAGCGGGCTGGCCGCGATCGAGACCGCGTTCGGCCCGGAAATGATCACTGCGGAAGGCACGCTCGACCGGGCGGTTCTGCGCAGAAAGATCTTCGACGAACCCGGGGCCAGAACGCGGCTGGAAGACATCCTGCACCCGCGCATTGCCGAAGAGGCGCGTCGCCAACTGGCAACGCTACAGACACCCTACGCGATTTTGGTGGTGCCGCTGCTGGTCGAATCCGGGCTGTTCTCGGACGCCGACCGGGTACTGGTGGTCGACGTACCCGAGGCGGTCCAGATCCAGCGCCTCATGCAGCGCGACGGGAATACGCGGGAACAGGCCGAGGCGATGCTTGCCGCGCAGACGAGCCGTCAGCAGCGGCTGGCGCGGGCCGACGATGTCGTCGAAAACACCGGCACGCTGGCAGAATTGAAATCGCGCATCGAAGAACTGGATCGGAAATATCGCAAGATTGCTGCGGACTGACGACCGCCGCCGATGGTTACAGGGTTGAAAGGCTACAGTGTCGAAAGCACTTTGCGAACGGGTTGCGGCAGGCCGGCGGCCAGCGCCTGTTCAATCGCAAACCATTCCCAGGTTGGGCCCTCCCATACATGCTTCGGCGTCGCGCGGATACGCGCGTGATCGAACGACATGTGAAGCGCAAAGTGCGTGAAGACGTGCCTGAGGTCGCGCGGCGCGGGCAGGGATTCCACGGCCTCGAATTCGATGTCGTCGGTCTCGGGCAGGCACCATAATCCGCCCCAGATACCGCTGGGCGGACGCCGCACCAGTAGTACCCGGTCGGATTCGTCGCGCGCGATCAGGAAACGCGAGGCGCGCTCCGGCAATACGCGCTTGGGTCTCGGCGTAGGCAACTCGTGCTGAAGATTGCGCGCCAACGCGACGCAGTCGGCCGCCACCGGGCAGACGTCGCAGGCCGGTGAGCTTCTGCGGCAGACGGTCGCGCCCAGGTCCATGACCGCCTGCGTGTAATCGGCCGCTCGCTGTTCCGGCGTCCGGCGGTCGGCCTCGCGCCAAAGCTCGCGCTCCACCGCCGGCGCGCCCGGCCAGCCGCTGATGCCGGCGTGGCGCGCGAGCACGCGCTTGACGTTGCCGTCAAGGATCACCGCGCGCTGATCGAAGGCCTGGGCGACGATTGCAGCGGCGGTGGACCGGCCGATGCCGGGCAACTGCACCAGCGCGTCCGGGTCGCCCGGCAGCACCCCGCCGAAGTTCTCCCGAACCTGACCGGCCGCGGCGTGCAGGTTCCGCGCCCGGGCGTAGTAGCCGAGCCCCGACCACAGTGCGAGCACTTCGTCGAGTTGGGCCGCGGCCAGCGATTGAAGATCCGGAAAGCGCTGCATGAAACGATCGAAGTAACCGGTGACCGTCTCGACCTGCGTCTGTTGCAGCATGATCTCCGAGACCCAGACACGATAGGCCGCCCGCGGATGCTGCCACGGGAGATCGTGGCGGCCGTTTTCCTGCCACCAGGTCAGAAGCCGGTCGGAGAAAACGGTTTCCGGTTTCCGGATCCCGGTTTCCGGTCCTACTGATTTACCGCTTGATCGCTTCATCGTTATTGTCGTTTTGTCGAGTTCCTTATCATTGGGTCGCCCGCGCGGGTCCCTGCAACCCGAACCCGAAACCCGAAACCCGAACCCGAACCCGAACCCGAAACCCGAAACCCGAAACCCGAAACCGGAAACCGGAAACCGGAAACCGGAAACCGTGTCATTCCACCGGCAACACCGCGTGGACAAAAGTCCCGGCATCGAAGGGCCGAAGGTCGACCGCACGTTCTCCGACGCCGATGAAGCGGATCGGAATCTGCATCGCCTCGGCGATGGCGAACACGATGCCACCGCGGGCGGTACCGTCGAGCTTGGTAACGGTAATGCCGGTCAGCTGGACCGCCTTGTTGAACTGCTGGGCCTGAATCAGGGCATTCTGGCCGGTCCCTGCATCGACCACCAGCATGACCTCGTGCGGCGCATCCGGATCGATCCTGGACATGACCCGGCGAATCTTGCCGAGTTCGGCCATCAGGTGCTCCTGGGTATGCAGGCGTCCGGCGGTATCGGCAATCAGCACGTCGGTGCCGCGGGCCTTGGCCGACTGCAACGCGTCGTACACCACCGCGGCCGAATCGGCGCCCTGCCCCTGCGACATCACCGGCACATCGTTGCGCTCGCCCCAGGCCTTGAGCTGCTCGACCGCGGCGGCGCGAAAAGTATCGCCGGCGGCCAGCATGACGCTCAATCCGTCGTCCAGGTAACGGCGCGCCAGCTTGCCGATGGTGGTGGTCTTGCCGACGCCGTTGACGCCCACCATCAGGATGACAAATGGTTTCCTGGCCGGATCCACCGCCAGGAACTGTTCACAGGGCTCGACCAGCGCATACAGCTCGGCCTGCACGGCGGGCAGCACGTCCGATGGTTCCTTGACGACGCCGGCCTTGATGCCTTCG
>DATFJJ010000115.1:0-2280 GCA_035269245.1 Wenzhouxiangellaceae bacterium
CCGACGATTCGTCTGATCGACGAAAAGGGCAAGCCGCTGATGCTGCCGGGCACCTCGCAACCGGCCCAGAACTTCCTGCCCGCCGGCGCCGTGATCAACTGTCGCGACGGCCAGGAAGTGAAGGTCGGCGACGTGCTGGCGCGCATTCCCCAGGAGTCTTCGAAGACACGCGATATCACCGGGGGTCTCCCGCGCGTGGCCGACCTGTTCGAAGCCCGGCGCCCGAAGGAAGCTGCGGTACTCGCCGAAGCCTCCGGAACCGTTAGCTACGGCAAGGAAACCAAGGGCAAGCAGCGCCTGGTGATTACCGATGAGCAGGGCGATACGCACGAGGACCTGATTCCGAAGTGGCGCCAGATCCAGGTATTCGAAGGTGAACACGTGGAGAAGGGCGAAACCGTCGTCGACGGCGAACTCGATCCGCACGACATCCTGAGACTGCTGGGCGTGGAGCCGCTGGCCAACTACCTGGTGCAGGAGATCCAGGACGTCTATCGCCTGCAGGGCGTGAAGATCAACGACAAGCACATCGAGGTGATCATCCGGCAGATGCTGCGCAAGGTCGAGATTCTCGATTCTGGTGACAGCAAGTTCCTGCAGGGGGAGCAGCTTGACGCCGTGAACGTGATCGAGGAAAACCGCAAGCTGGAGGGTGACGGGCTGCGCCCGGGCGCGTTCCAGCGTGTTCTGCTGGGCATCACCAAGGCCTCGCTGGCAACCGAGTCGTTCATCTCTGCCGCCTCGTTCCAGGAAACTACCCGGGTGCTGACGGATGCCGCCGTGCGCGGTACCGTCGACAACCTGCGCGGTCTCAAGGAGAACGTGATCGTGGGTCGTCTGATTCCGGCCGGTACCGGCCGGGTCGCGCGGGCTCGCCGACACGAGGAAACCGAGGTCGTAGGGGATTCGGAAGCGGAACTGGCGGCATTGCTGCGTGCGAACGAACCCACGGAATCGACCGAGACGGTGCCGACCGATGGGCCGGAACAGGAATCGGGCGAGTGATCGTCCGCTGATGAACCTGCTCCCGGGCCGGATTTCCGGCCCGGGCTTCCCAAGCATCGCGTTTGGGAGTAGAATTCATCGGTTAACATATTGCGAAATTGCCGATCTCGTTCGGCATCGATAGTCAGGAGTTTTAAATGGTCAAGATCAGACTGGCACGCGGTGGCGCCAAGAAGCAGCCGTTCTATCACATCGTGGTGACCGATAGCCGCAACCGGCGTGACGGCAGAAATATCGAGCGCCTGGGGTTTTTCAACCCTGTAGCACGCGGCAACGACGAGCGCTTGCGCGTCGACCGTGATCGTATCGATCATTGGGTGGGGCAGGGCGCACAGGTTTCCGAACGCGTCAGCCACCTGATTGCCGAAGCCGCCCAGGCCAAGCCCGCGGCCGAAGCCTGAAATTAGTGGTCCTTCAACCTGCTAATTGCGAGTTCAGCGTGCCTGTGGCGTTGCGCGGCCAGGCGCCGTGCGCAGGCAATGGCCATCGCCCTTGGCAAGCACGGGAACGCCGCAGCGGAGCGCCACAGGAGCGCTCGAAGGGTTGGCCTGTCAGCGTCCATGGCAGCGTTCCGGCTCTTGTAAAGGCTATGGCCATTCACTGCGAGCCGGGCCTTGCCCCGAACGCTGACAGACCAACTGAATCCGTAATTAGCAGGTTGAAGGACCACTTGCTGCGCCGGTCGTGAGTGAGACCGAAGATCGGGTGGAGCTGGGTCGGCTCAACGGGGCATGGGGCACCGGTGGCTGGGTCAAGGTCTTCTCGCTAACCGATCCGCCGGAAAATATCTTCGAATACCAGCCCTGGCGAACCGCGGGTTCGCCAGGGCTTTTGCATGTTCGGCAATGGCGCCGCCAGGGCCCGAGACTCGTCGCCCGGCTCGAGGAAGTAGCTACACGCGAGCAGGCGGAATCTCTGCACGGGACTATGCTGGCCATTGATCGCGACCGGTTGCCGGGCGCCGAGGGTGACAACTACTATTGGCATGACCTGATCGGGCTTTCCGTCTACAACCGCGATGGCGAATTGCTGGGCGAGGTGACCGGCCTGCTGGATGCCGGCGCGCACGACGTGCTCGAGATCGGTCGCAGCGGCGGCGGTGACCTGCTGGTGCCGTTCGTCACCGGGCATTTCATCGACAAGGTCGACCTGGCCGGTGGCCGCATAGATGTCGACTGGCTGGCCGAATGGACCGATGCTGACTGAAATCCACGTCGTCACCCTGTTTCCCGAATGGTTCGAGCACCTGAAGGCCATGGGACTGACAGGGCGCGC
>DATFJJ010000116.1:0-3162 GCA_035269245.1 Wenzhouxiangellaceae bacterium
CGGTCGCGCTGGAAGCCGGGCTGGCCGAGTCCGGCGGAGAGCTCGATCTTCGGTCCCCGGTCTTCCGGCAACAATTCGATCGCGATTCCGGACAGGGCGCGGTCGCGTACCCGAAGCCACTGGTGAAGGTGCTCCAGTATCCGGTTGAGCGCAAACAGCAGCGCTTCGCTGCGGATGGTGGGCACGGGCAGTTCGAGTAGCTGGCAGAAAGTTTCCGGTGGCTGCCAGTAGACCAGTGGCGTCTGCTCGCGGCCGTGGATCTGGTCCAGGTAGCGGTTCAGCGTGCGGCCGAGCCGGCGCTCGCGCTCGAAACGAGGCAGCGCCAGCACGTCACGCACCGATTTCAGACCCAGTCCGTCGAGTTTCTGGCGCTCGGAGGATGCCAGAGCCAGCCGGTGCAGCGGCCAGCCCGAAAGGGTTTCACGCAGTGTTTCCGCCGCGGTTACGTGTTGCCCGGCGCGCGCCAGCAGGCAGGCCGCTGCCGGAACCGGCGCCGTGCCCAGGTTTGCGTGCAGCCCCATCGCCGAGATTTCCTCGTCCAGGGCGCCCAGCATCGCGTCCAGGTCGCCGTGCAGCCGGCGGCTGCCACCGGTTTCCAGCACCACACCGTCGCCTGTGATCGCCACCTGGTGGCTGTAGCGGTAGGCAACCAGTGCCAGTTCTTCCAGCAGACGGGCCTCGGCCTTGCGGTCGCGTGGCAGGCTTTCGAGGTCAGGCGCAATCGCCAGCGCGTCGGCCAGCGTCTGGCCTGGATGAACGCCCTGGCGGCGTGCGGCGCGGTTGATCTCGACGATCCGCGCCCGTCCGCTGACCGTGTCGTGGAGCGCCATCGGAGTTGCGGGCGCATTGGCCGGCAGCAGGCGCAGTGCGGCCTGCAATGCACCTTGCGGACAGACGATGCCGGTCCATAGTGTGCCCGCCGACATCAAGAAGCACCTGATTGATTATGCACGGGCGCTTCCGGATACCAGCGGTACGACGTTGTCGGCGTGCAGCCGGATCGTGCCGGTGGTCTCGCCGCCCCGGCTGCGCAGAATCTCGATATGACCACCGCAACGAATCGCCAGGCGCAGGCTGGCCAGAGAGGCCGGCGGTGTGCTGCCCGGGGTGTAGCAGAGAAAAACCGGGGCATCGCCGTTCTCGGCAGCCAGCTGCAACCGGCGCACCGCGCGGTCGCTGACGGCGCTGCTGTTGCTGCCATGGGGCCAGACCACGACCGCGCCGCACAAGCCGCTTTTCAGGCACTGCTCGGCGGCCCAGAACGCATGCTTTTGCTCGCGTACGATCAGAAGCCGGGTCAGGTCCACCCCGGCCCGGGCCAGGCTCTGGGGGCAGGGCACCATTGGAGGTGCAATGAACAGCACCGGCCGTTCGCGCCGGGTGAGTTCGGCCAGGCAGGGCAACAGCAGGTCCAGTTCGCCGGCGCCAAAGCGCTCCGGCAGCAGTTCCACCAGCTTGCCGCGCGGCCAGCCGCCGTCGGGCAGTCGTCGGTCCAGCGCGGCCCGGCCGGTGGCCAGCGCATTGCCTGGCCGCCGCCGGCGCCCGCGCCACAGGTCGTTGCGTTCGGCAAGCAGTTGTTCGAGAGGATTGGTGCCGTTCATAGGGGCGGTTTTCATGCAGACCAGAATACTATATATAAATACAGTTTCTCAGAAGATGATAAAAACGGTTTCCGGTTTCCGGTTTCCGGTTTCCGGTTTCGGGACTCCGGAGTCGGGAGCAGGGCGATTTATTGCGTTGATCGGGCGCGATTGCCTATTGCAGGCGCGCCTGGCGCCAATAACGGCCGCTAGACCCTCGGCACGAGACGCGCCTTCCATAGAAAAAGCCCGGCGCAGGGCCGGGCTCCGGAGCAGGCCGCCGCGATTGCGGCGGCTGGTGCAGCTTTTACTGTTCGCCCGACGGGCGCGCGTCGCCGAACAGGATCATCTCGCGGTTCTTGTCGACGGTGGCCATGCCGATGCCGCGCACGTTGATCAGTTCGTCGATGTGTGTAAACGGACCGTTGGTTTCGCGGTACTCGACGATTGCCTCTGCCTTGGACTCGCCGACGCCGTTCAGCGCTTCGGCCAACTGCTCGGCGGTGGCGGTGTTGACGTCGACCGGCTCGGCGGCAAACGCCGCGTTGCCGATGCCCAGGGCCAGTACCAGTGTCAGTGCCAGAAAGATGTTCTTGATCATGATGTTTCTCCTTTTAGTTTGATTTCAGATTTCGATCGGGTCGCTTAAAGTGCGTCCGTCGACCGTGAGCACAGATTAGGCAAAAGCCCGGACTCCGAACATCGGCAAACTTCGCCGCAATCACTCGGAAAGCGCCTCGAATTGGGCTAGGCGAAAGTGCATGCAAGGTAGGAAAATTCCGACACCGGTGTACTGGAATGCTTATGGAGCATCCATAGGTGGTTGAAATTAAGATATAAAAAAAGACGGCTGACAGGGGCTGAAAAGAACGAAGGAGAAAGAAAATCGTACAGGGAGTAAAAAAAGAGGTGGCCCCCGACCGCCCGATCCCGTCGCCCACGCTCCCGCTGCCGCTGCTCCCTTCCGGGCCTGACGGGGTTTACGGGTTAGTGGCGCGGGGAGACCGACGAGGACCACCAACGCGTATTGTCGCAAAAATTCCCGCCCTGCGGGTGGCCGAATTGCTGGCCAAAAACAGACTCGCATCGGTATAATTGCCGACTCGCTTCGCCGGAAAGCGCGTTAAAGCCTCGTTCGCGTTGCACAGCAACGCCCGGCGTGCCGGTTGAGGGCATGAGACAATCAGTTTACGGAGAGATGGCCGAGTGGCTGACCCGAGCAACGCGAGGACGATGTGGAAGCCGCGCAGCGGCTGAAGCAACCCGGAGCGAAGCGAGGGCAAGCGCCGGAACGGCGCGCAGTCAACGCGCTCCCCTGCTAAGGGAGTATGGGGTTAAAAGCCCCATCGAGGGTTCGAACCGAGCGTAGCGAGCTCGATGCGAAGCACCCGAAGGGCAAGCGGCGACGCCGCGCAGTCAATCCCTCTCTCGGCAGCGCGCGAAGCGCTGCCCGGTAGACGAGGCAGAATTTTCCCGCGACAATGGGCGGGAGCACAAATCGGAGAGATGGCCGAGTGGCTGAAGGCGCTCCCCTGCTAAGGGAGTATGGGGTTAAAAGCCCCATCGAGGGTTCGAACCGAGC
>DATFJJ010000117.1:0-2421 GCA_035269245.1 Wenzhouxiangellaceae bacterium
CGCCGAGATCACCGTCCAGGCCGACGGCAGCCTGTTCGTCGCCGAGACCATCGACGTGCAGGCCGAGGGTCGCGAGATCCGGCGCGGCATCTACCGCGATTTTCCGACCGTCTACCGTGATGCAATCGGCAATCGCTACACCGTGCCGTTCGACGTGCTCACGGTCACCCGCGATGGCCGGCCCGAGCCTTGGCATACCGAGGGCGTGACCGGCGGCACCCGCTTGTACATCGGCGACGCCGGAGCCTTTCTCGAGCCCGGCGACTACAGCTACCGCATCGAGTACACCACCGACCGCCAGCTGGGCTACTTCGACGAACACGACGAGCTGTACTGGAACGTCACCGGCAACGACTGGGCGTTTCCGATCGACGCCGTCGAGGCTACGGTGCGACTGCCGGCCAAGATTCCGCGCGACCAAATTCGCATCGACGCCTACCTCGGCGAGGCGGGGGCCCGGGGCACTCAGTGGACCTCGGACGTTCCCGCCGCAGGCATCGTCAGCTTCAGCAGCCAGCGAAGACTGCGCCCCTACGAGGGCATGACCATCGCGCTCGGCTTTCCGAAGGGCCTGGTGCCCGAACCCTCGGTGCTGGACCGGGGCGCGCGATTATTGAGCGACAGTGTCGGATCGATCGTCGGCTTGATCGGATTGCTTGCGGTCATCGGCTGGCAGGCCTGGGCCTGGAGCCGGGTGGGTCGCGACCCGCTGCCGGGCGCGATCTATCCGCGCTACGAAGCGCCGCCGGGCTATTCGCCGGGCATGCTTCGCTACCTGGTGAAATACGGCTATGACAAGACGGCAACCGCTGCGGCACTGGTCCATATGGCGGTGAACAATCACCTGAAGCTCGACAAGCCCGGCAAACACTATGTGGTGACGAAGGGCGAAGGGCGGCCGGAATCGAAGACCGAACGCCAATTATTCGATGCGCTGTTCGCCGCCGGCAGCTCGCTGACCTTCAAGCAGTCCGAACACGCGCGGGTGGGCAAAGCGGTCAAGGCGCACGAGAAAGCTTTGCGCGGTCGCCTGGATCGAGATTATTTCAATCGAAATCGTCGCTGGTGGGTGCCGGGCCTGATCATCAGCGGCGTGACGGTGATCGCCATGGTCGCGATGACGCCTACCGACGCGCCGGGGCTTGGCCTGTTTCTGACGTTCTTCGCGACCGTGTGGAACGGGTTCGTCGGGCTGTTTCTCTTCGGCCTCCTCAAGGGCTGGAAACAGGCCAGGGGCCTGGCCGTCGTGCGGCTGCTGCTGGCCGGCGCATTCATGATTCCGTTCGTGGCCGCCGGCGTCAGCGTGCTCGGTATATTGGCCTGGCAGATCGGACCGCTGCCGACGCTGATCCTGCTTGCCCATATCGCGATCACGGCAACGTTCTATCAACTGATGAAGGCGCCCACCCAACGCGGTCGCGATCTGCTCGACGCGATCCAGGGCCTTCAGCTCTACCTCAACATCGCCGAGCGCGAAGACCTCGAGCGACGCCACGGCGGCAACCATCCGGTCACGATCCCGGTCACTATCGAGGAGTTCGAGCGATTGCTCCCCTACGCCATTGCGCTGGAAAGCGCCGAGACCTGGGGCGCACGCTTCGAAGATGCAATCCGCAAGGCCGAGATTGACGGCACGATTCAAACGCGCGGCTGGTACACGCCGTCGATGGTTTCGGGCGGCGCACTCAGCGGCGCGGCAATCGCCGGTTCGCTGGCCGGCGGCCTGTCGAGCGGCATTTCCGGTTCGGCCTCGCCGCCGGGTTCTTCATCGGGCGGCGGCGGGGGCGGGTCCTCCGGGGGCGGCGGCGGGGGCGGCGGGGGCGGTGGCTGGTAGATTTATCGCTGCATCGCGGGCGGCTTGCCGCCCAACGCGAGCCAGGCCGGCCGCGACTGCAAAAAGCGTCGCGATGCCGAAGGCTGAATTCACCGGCGCGGCACGATCTCGAAACGAAGCTCGGGCAATCCGTCGATTCCGACGCGCACGCGGGCGCAGACAGCCAGTCCCGAAACCCCGGCCGGAGTCCCGGTAAACACCGCGTCGCCGGGGTGGAGCGTGACCTCATGCGACAACCGCGACAACAATTCCGCCACAGACCAGATCATGTCGCCCAGCGAGCCGTGCTGGCGGCGCTCGCCGCTGACTTCAAGCCAAATCTGCATGTCGCCGTCGGGCTGCCATGCGTCGGCCGGCACGATCAGGCCCACCGGGCCCGACTGGTCAAAGCCCTTGCTCAGCGCCCAGGGCATGCCGGCGGCCTTGGCGCGCGCCTGCACGTCGCGCCGGGTCAGGTCACAGCCGACGGCATAGCCGAACACGCACTCGGCGGCCTGCGCCGGCGCAAGATCGCGCCCGCCCTTGCCGAGAAAAACCACCAATTCGGCCTCGTGGTGCAGATCCTCGGTGGCCGGCGGCCACTCGAC
>DATFJJ010000118.1:0-2867 GCA_035269245.1 Wenzhouxiangellaceae bacterium
CCCAGCCCTTCGTAGGAGCCTGCCCTGCAGGCGATTGGCCGCGCATCCCCCAAAACCTTCGCGAGCAGGGCTCGCTCCTACGAAAACCTGGGACCCCCAGACCCGTAGGAGCCTGCCCTGCAGGCGATTCGTTACGCCCCACCAAAACCTTCGCGAGCAGGGCTCGCTCCTACGAAAACCTTTAAAGCCGCCACAATCCGCATGGGCGCAGCCTGGGTCGCACGGACTGAGGAACCCAAGACATTCCGAAGACGGTTCGGCTATCTCACCTCAGTCCAACCGGAGCGTCGGATCCCCGAGCAGAATCCAGTTGAACAGCGCGTCTCCGCCGGCCGGCACGGCAGCGCGAGTCAACTCGATCGCCCGCCCCAGCGTTTCGCCGTTCAACTGATGCTGCAATACCGTGCGGGCAAACCAGCCGTTGTTGTCATAGCTAGAAAGCACGCCCGCACCATGCACCGCCACCGACCCGTTGGCTACGCCCGGGATCGGATCGCCGAGGGCATCCTCGCGATAGCCGTTCATCCAGCGGTGTGCGACGGTATCCGACGTCGGCGATACAAAATATGTCGTGTAGCACGTCATGGTGCCAATCAATGTCGGGAAACCTTCGTTATAAAGGTCGCCGATATCGTCGGGCGTCAGCAGGCCCTGGAAAGTCCACATGGCCGGCGATCCATGTCCGACGAAACCGGACAGCGAACGCCCCTGTTCTAGCTGCGTAAAGTATTCCGCGCGAGCCGCATCGGCAGTCGACACCCCGGCCGGCGGTACGATGTCGTCGAAATGAACGCCTGCTATGGCAGCACCGGGCCAGCCACTGCCGACCAGCGCATCGCTCAGTTCCGCTGCCTGGTCGACGAACGACGCCTGGTTGGGATCCTGCGAATCGGTCACCCAGACCGCGTTCGCGAGTTCGCCCGGATCGCCGGCCCAGTCCAGCGTCTTGGTGACGATGGAGTCGAGATCGTCGAGACTGCGCACCGGCCACCGGCCAAGCGCCTTGTCGGGCCGCCCGTCGCCGTCCAGGTCGGCCAACAATGGATCTGCCGGCGCATGCGGTATGTATTTCGCCGCTCGATAGTGGGTGGGTATGAAGCTGATCGAACCGAACCCGAGATTGTCCGTGTAATCGTAGCTGTCCCCGCCAACCAGCAGCACATGCTCGAACGCAAGCGACTCATCGGCAGCGGCAAGGAACCGGTTCACCGCCTCTGGCAACGGCATCCCCCATCCATACTGCTGCTGAATAGCCGAGATGTCGAACAGGCCTGTGTTCCAGCCCTCGGCCTGCCTCGCGGCGATAAAATCGTTCAATGGATGCGACTCGTCCATGGAAAATGGCATGAAGGCCGGATGCGCAATCACGATGAAATCGCTGTCCGGATTCCCGGCAAGCAGATCAGCGTCGGGAACGCCACGCACATTGCTAGGAGAGTGAATAGCCGTCACAGACGAAAGCCAGTAATCGGCCGGCTGCTCCAGTGAGAGCACCGCGACCTTTCCAGCCGCCTCGCGCTCGGTCTCCAGCGCGATCAACTGCCCGTCATGGCGTGCGTATGCCACCGCCGGACCAGATCCGAAGCCGGATGCGACCAGCCTCTTGCCCGGCGCGGGTAGACGCCGCTCTATAAGCACCCGGCCGTCCACGGCCTCGAGCCGGCGCGTATGCAGCAGGTCTATACGATCCAGCAACTGGATATCGGCCGGCGCCTGGGTGCCGCCCGGAGCAACCACGCGCACCGAGTTGGCACCCGGCTGCAACAACCCGGCCGGCACGTCGAGATCGAGATCGACCACGGTCTGGCCTTCGAATATCTTTTCACCAAGCGTCTGACCGTTGAGTTCGACCACGACACGATGGTCCGGCGCTTCCGGAAAATCGGTCAAACCACCGACCCGTACCCGTAACGTGGCGGGTTGATCCGGGATTGCTGCCGAATCCAGGTCGAAGGTCGCGATGTGCGTGTCATTGCGCCCGGCCCGCAGGCGCGCCGTGTACCAGGGATCGGCCAGCGGACTGGCAAAATTGTAGGCCAGATCGTCGTCGCGGGTCTGCCGGGCGGTGTAGCTCCCGACCACCGACGAACCCGGTGGCGGCGGGGGCTCGAACGAGTCGACGAATCCCGTGAACTCTCCGACCAGCGAAGCGGCCGGCAGTGCGTTGGCGGGATCATCGGCGATTCGGAAGCTGTAGTGGTCGACGTACAATGCATCGGGAATTTCCGGGGCATCGGCCCAGAACCGCACGCTGGCGCCCGGTCCGAAAAGCGGCTGGCCGTCAGTGCCCTCGATCGCACCCGTGACGTGCCGTGATACAGGCTCGCCTTTCAGCGTCACCGCGATCCGACTGGCAGGTACATCGCTCAGGTCCAGACCGGCGCTGGTCAATTGCTCGTGGCTGACCTCGATCATGCCGGTATGAGCGGCGGTGACATCGACTGCAGTCGCCGGTGTCGCGGAGCCTCCGGTCGACGAACGCTGGTTCAATTCTGCCATTCGCGAGCGCGCCTCGGCGCGCAACCGATCCCACCGAATCGGCGCCGGCGCAACTGGCTTCCCGTAAGCAAAGCCGGGCTCGAAATCGCCGTACAGGCGTTCCTTGCCGTTGACATCGACCGCTGTGACGAACAACCGCTCGTACTCGCCCGGAGCAACGCCGGCGATGCGATGCGAATACTGTCTTGGCTCCAGCGGATCGCCGTCACCCCCAGCGATCAGCGACGACGTCAGGAGTTCCGGTCCGTCCCCGCGGTCACCCCACAGAGCGAACCCAGCGTTGCGAGTCTCGGAAACCGTGCCCCAATCCACAACCAGGTCACCGTTTTCGAAGCGCGAATCGAACGAATGGATGCTGACCGGCAACG
>DATFJJ010000119.1:0-6074 GCA_035269245.1 Wenzhouxiangellaceae bacterium
CGAGAATGAACCCGGCGGCCTCGATCCGGTTCGGATAGGCCTCGGCCCATTCGCCCAGCACTCGCTGAAGATTCAGAACCGAGTTCACCTCGCCGTCCGGTGCCGGCAGCATGTTGGCCGAGAGCGCCTGCACGCCGATCATGTAGACGTGACCGTGCGCGTCGACGAAGCCCGGGACCATCGCACGGTCGCCGAGGTCCACCTGCTCGGTGCCGGGTCCGGTCAGCCCGTCCGGCGGCGCGCCGGTGCCGACGCCGACGATCTCGCCGTCGCGCACCGCGACGTAATCGGCGCGTGGCAGCTCGTCGTACATGGTCAGGATGGTGCCGTTCCAGATCCGGTCGGCCGGCTGTGCGCTGATCGCGCCAATGGAAGCCATGGAGAACACCAGGCTGGAGAGGAGCAAGCAGCAGATTTTGAACATGATCCCGATCCTCTGGCTAAACTTTTTGAAACGTCAGGTTCCGTGTATACCCCAGCAACCGACGGACTTCAATTTCAGGAAAGGAACGGCCGAGCCGACGATGCATTCGGGCATGATGAATCCGAAGCCGACCGCCGCCGTCAAGGAGACTCCATGTCCCCCGATCTCGTCTTCCAGATCACCAACCCGCTGGCCCTGATCGGTTGGGTCCTGTTGCTGTTCGCCCCGCTGATCCCGAAGTGGTCCGACCGGATCGCCGGCTACGCGATCCCCGCCCTGCTGGCGCTGATCTACGCGATCATGCTCGTCACTCACGCCGGCGACGGCGAAGGTGGGTTCGGCAGCCTGGCCGAAGTCATGAGCCTTTTCACCGTGCCGGGTCTCGTGATGGCCGGCTGGCTCCACTACCTGGCGTTCGACTTGTTCATCGGCGCTTGGGAAGTCCGCACCGCTCGCCGCGAAGGCATCGCGCACTGGATGGTGATCCCGTGTCTCGCGCTGACCTTGTTCGCCGGTCCGATCGGGCTGCTGCTGTTCCTCGCGATCCGATCAATCCGGAAGCGGACATCGCCGGACCCAGCACCGGCCCGAGGTGTCCCCAAATGAAAACGCCCCGCACGAGGCGGGGCGTCGGGTGCTGCTTTACGCGGTCTCGATCAGATCGAGACGACGTTGGAAGCCTGCGGACCCTTGGCGCCGTCGGTCACGTCGAACGTGACCTTCTGACCTTCGGCCAGGCTCTTGAAGCCCGAACCGGTCAGCGCACTGAAGTGCACGAACACGTCCTTGCCGCCATTGTCCTGCGCGATGAAGCCGAAACCCTTCGCGTCATTGAACCACTTCACCGTTCCAGTTGCATTACTCATTGATCAGTACTCTTTTTGATAGTCATGTAAACCGGGCGGCCTGCCCGGGTGCTGCTGCCCGCTCCGATAAGGGTCGGGGTCTTCAGGAGGGTGAAATTGAAGGGTAGTCTCGGCACCATCCTGCCGCGGGCCGGGGAGACGCGAGCGATCGCGGTGCCGGTCGGGCGGGAGGTGGCTGAAGGAACGCTAGAAAATCAACCACTGCTGTCTTGCAGCTGAGAGCACTATACGCGCTATTCGGGATCAGCGGGAAAATACTTTCATTGCGACCACCAGGTCCGCGGCTGGGTCCGGCGTTGGCCAGGTCAGTGACCGTAGCTGACCACCCGGGCCAGCGCCCAGGAATCGTCCTCGCGTTTCCAGATATGCAGGAAATCGAAAGTTCCGCAATCGTCCTCCCCGTCGACCTCGTGACAGAAGCGGTGGCGGCCTTCGTGGATTGCCCCGTAGCCTGCGATCGGCACCACCCGGTCCTCCACCAGCGTGCGCTCCAGCCCCAGTTCGCGGGCGCACAGTTCCCGCGTCTTTTCCAGCGTCCGCGCCTTGCCGTCGAGCCCGCCGATATCGTGGAAGAACTCCAGGTCCTCGGCGTAGATCGACGCCATGGTGTCGATATCGCAGCGGTTGAAGGCATCGAACATCCGGGCGTCGGCGGCGCGAATCTCACCGACAAGGTCCACCTGGGCGGCAACAGGTGCCGCGAGGAGTAGCAGAGCGACGAGGACAAGCGATCTGAGTGGCATGCGAAAAGCTCGGGTCGCGAGGAAGGATTGAAATCAGGAGGAAGGCTCGAGCCCATAGTCTATTTGAAACCGCTGGAAAAAGCCGCCACCGCCCCCCGAAACTCCCTGAATCGCAATTCCCCCGCCCTGAACTCCCTGAACCGGGCAGCCACCCAACAGCGCTCGACAACATCCCGCAAACTCGACCTGATCCTCATCCTTTATCCTGATGGGGATTCGAACTGCGGGCGCGCCATGATCGCCTCTGCCGAAGACAGCGAGCCGGAAGCCCCTGCCCTGCGGCGCTCGATCGGCTTCTGGCTACTGGTGCTCTACGGCATGGGCACCATGGTTGGGGCCGGGTTCTTCGCGTTGTCCGGCGAGGTTGCCGGCGAGGCCGGCATGCAGGCGCCGCTGGCCTTCGGCCTGGCCGGGCTGCTCGCACTGTTCAGCGCCCTTGCATTCGCCGAACTCTCGTCCCGGATTCCCCACGCCGGAGGGTCGGCACGCTACCTGGAAACGGCATTCAACCAGCGCTGGCTTTCCGCCGCCGCCGGCTGGATGATCATCACCACCGGCATCGTCTCGGCGGCAACGCTCGCCGTCGCCACGATCCGGTTCCTGGGCGATTTCATCGATGTCCCGCACGACCTCACCATCGTTGCGGTGACCCTGTCGCTGGGCGCAATCGCGGCCTGGGGGGTCAAGCAAGCGGTCGGGCTGGTGGTCGGTATCTGCATCGTCCAGATCGCGACACTTGCCTATGTAACCGTTGCGGCGCTCGGCGCGCCCGATGCACCTGTGCGAGAAGTTTCGGCGTTGATGCCATCCCTGGACACGGCGACCTGGATCGGCATCCTGGGCGCGGCGTTTCTTGCCTTCTACGCATTCATCGGCTTCGAGGACATGGTGAACATGGCCGAAGAAGTCCACGACGTGCGACGCAGCATGCCGCGCGCACTGGTGCTCAGTCTGTTGCTGACCACCGCCCTCTACATCGTGGTCAGTGCCGCCCTGGTTCTATCGATTCCCACGGCCGAACTCGCTGCGGCCGGTACCCCGCTGGCCGAGGCGGTGCGTCACCACGGCGACCTGGCGGTCGGCGCCATCGGCGTGGTCAGCATCCTGTCAGCCGTCAACAGCGCGCTGGTCCAGATCGTGATGGCTGCGCGGGTGGGCTACGGCATGGCCAACCGGGGCTACGCGCCGGGCTTCCTGGCGACCATCGGGCGACGCAGCCGGACCCCGTGGGTCGGGACCGTACTGGCCACGCTGTTGGTGGTCGTGCTGGCCGTGTCGTTCGACCTGACCACGCTGGCCAACGCCACGAGCGGCGTCCTGCTGGCGGTATTCGCCACCGTCAACTTCGGCCTCTGGTGGATGAAGGGCGTCGACGGGGATCGCCTGCCGGAAGGCCAATTCTCGCTGCCGAGATTCGTGCCATTGCTCGGCGCGCTGGTTTCGGCAGCGGCGCTGATCGTCAAGCTGGTTCAGGTGTTCTAGTGGTTCTACCGGCCGGTGCATCGCGTTTGATGACAGCGCGAGGTGACTGCGCATAGGTTTTTCTGGGTGATGGGTGTCTGCGTTGCCTGGTCGAGACGGGCCCGCCCTCGGCGAGCTGCAGGCCGTTGGAGCGAAACC
Organism: Wenzhouxiangellaceae bacterium; assembly: GCA_035269245.1. Taxonomy (GTDB): domain Bacteria; phylum Pseudomonadota; class Gammaproteobacteria; order Xanthomonadales; family Wenzhouxiangellaceae. Next base: position 3,654 of record DATFJJ010000119.1, read on the forward strand.
GAAGACGCGTCCGGCATGCCACCGATTGCCTTGTTCATGGCATGGCCGGCCGACATCTGCCCGAACTGTATTCGGGCCCGACGCAATCGCGCGCCCGGGTGGCGTTACCCGCGCGGCGTGAGTTTCAGAAGCCGCCCCTGGCTATCACCGCGCTCGTCTTCGAGTACCCATACGCTGCCGTCCGGCGCTTCGGCGATGCTGCGGATCCGCGCGCCCATGTCGTAGCGCTCGAGCTCGGAGGCGTCGTCGCCGTCGAAGCGGATTCGTACGATCGCTCGCGACGACAATCCAGCCGCGAAGGCATCGCCCTGCCAGCCCTCGAACCGGTCGCCGCCGTAGAAAATCATGTCGCCCGGTGAGATGACCGGCGTCCAGGTAATCACCGGTGCGGTGAACTCCGGCCGGGTATCGTGATCGGGCATTTCGCGACCGTCGTAGTGATCGCCGTTGGAGACGATCGGGTACCCGTAGTTCTCGCCGCGGATGATGCGGTTCAACTCGTCGCCGCCGGCCGGACCCATCTCGATGACCCAGAGCTGGCCGTCGGCGTCGAACGCCATGCCCAGCGGATTGCGGTGGCCGAGCGTCCAGACCTGGTCGTACGGACCGACGCCGTCGACCAATGGCTCCTCGTCGCGGTAGTCGACGAACGGATTGTCTTCGGGAACCGAACCGTCCTCGTGGAGGCGCAGGATCTTGCCCATGTTGCTCTGCATGTCCTGGGCCGGCGTGAACTTCTGTCGGTCGCCCGATGAGATCCACAGGTACCCCTCGTCGTCGAACGCGAGGCGATGACCGTAATGGCCGTCGTCGAGCACCTTCGGATACTGGCGCCAGATGACCTCGGTATCCGTCAGCCGACCGCCGCGATCGCCGAGTTCGAGCACCCCACGCAGCACGGCCGCGCCGCGCGTGTCGCCCACGCCGGTCTCGGCGTAGCTCAGGTAGATCATGCCGTTATCGGCATAGTCCGGATGCAGGATCACGTCACCCAGGCCGCCCTGGCCGCCGTAGTCGACGTCCGGCAGGCCCTGGATCGGCCGCGACTTGGTGCCGTCCTGCGCCACCACGAATAGATTGCCCTTCTTCTCGGTGACCAGCATCCGGCCGTCGGGCAGGAAGGTCAGCGTCCAGGGTTCGTCGAAGGAGGTGATCGGTTCGATAGAGAACGGATGATCGTCCTGAGCATGCACGGTAGCGGCGAGCAGGACAGCGAATAGCGCGAAGATTGCGAATCGTTGATTCATGGCGGGCTTTTCGATCTTTGAAGTGTCGACGACCGTACCGCATCGTCGTTGGCGAATCGGCATGATCGAATCGGGCTCGGTTCGAACCGGGGTTCAAATCCGGAGTCGCCCTCTCCGCTGGACACGAAAAACCCTGCGTTCGCGGGGCGTCTGGATCGGCGGGTGGGATGGCTGAAGCTGCGCTTCAGCGAGCTCGCCTGCGGCTCGGTTCGAACGGGGGGCTCAAATCCGAGACACCCTCTCCGCCAGATACGAAAAACCCCGCTTTCGCGGGGCGTTTCGTATCTGGCGGAGAGGGTGGGATTCGAACCCACGAAGGGCTTTCACCCTTGCTGGTTTTCAAGACCAGTGCATTCAACCGCTCTGCCACCTCTCCGTGAACTCTAATTGTGACCCAACTGGCGGCCCTTTGCGGGCCGCGAGAGGGTGGGATGGCTCGCAAAATGCGCTCGCGAGCTCGGCTGCGCCTCGGTTCGAACCCACGAAGGGCTTTCACCCTTGCTGGTTTTCAAGACCAGTGCATGGACTGCGCGCCGATGGCGCTTGCCCTGCGCTGCGCTCCGGGTTGCTCCGGCCGCTGCGCAGCCTGCACATCGAGCTCGCCTGCGGCTCGGTTCAACCGCTCTGCCACCTCTCCGAAACTGAATTGTCGCTCAATCAGCGGCTCTCTGCGAGCCGCAAGACCCATGCATGGACTGCGCGCCTGCGGCGCTTGCCCTGCGCTGCGCTCCGGGTTGCTCCGGCCGCTGCGCGGCCTGCACATCGAGCTCGCTTCGCTCGGTTCAACCGCTCTGCCACCTCTCCGGAAAGTCATTGTGACCCAGGGAACCGCCGAATGCATGGGGTCGCGCAGGCTCATAGGCAAGAAAGATCATATTTCGCCCATTCATTCGATATATCAATCCCAGAGTAACAATCAATTGGACGAATTAGCAAATTCGAATCTATAGTTCTTGGCAATTCTCACGCCGTCGTCAAGCCTGTTCACGGCGCAGAGCAACCAAGGAGATTCGACAATGAGCACGACCGGAAAATGCCCCGTGATGCATGGCGCCAACAGTTCGACCGGCAAAGCCAACATGGAGTGGTGGCCGAACGCCCTGAACCTGGACATCCTCCACCAGCACGATCGCAAGACCGATCCGATGAATCCGGACTTCAAATACCGTGAGGC
>DATFJJ010000120.1:0-22156 GCA_035269245.1 Wenzhouxiangellaceae bacterium
GACCAATGCGACCATATTGATGCCGAACACGCATTGCATCTGGGTGTTCTGGAGCAGGTTGTTGAGCACGATCTCGCCGACTTCGCCGCGCTTGAGCTCGACGACCATGCGCATGCCGTCCTTGTCGGATTCATCGCGCAGTTCTGAAATGCCCTCGAGTTTCTTGGTCTTGACCAGCTCGGCGATCTTCTCCAGCAGCCGGGCCTTGTTGACCTGGTACGGCAACTCGGTAACGACGATCTTGGTCTTGCCGGTATCTTCGTCCTCGAAGTGCGCGCGCGACCGCATGTAGATCCGACCCCGGCCGGTTTCGTACGCTTCGCGGATACCCGCTGCGCCGTTGATGATGCCCGCGGTGGGGAAATCCGGGCCCGGCATGTGTTCCATGATGCCGTCGATGTCGAGATCCGGATTTTCGATCAGCCCCAGCAATGCGCCGATCACCTCGTTGAGGTTGTGCGGCGGGATATTGGTGGCCATCCCGACCGCAATGCCGGAAGAACCGTTTATCAGCAGGTTGGGCACTCGCGTCGGGAGCACCGCCGGCTCGTATTCCGACTCGTCGTAGTTCGGCAGCCAGTTGACCGTGTCCTTGTCGATGTCGGCAAGCAGCTGGTGGGCCAGCTTGGCCATTCGCACTTCGGTGTATCGCATTGCCGCCGGCGAGTCGCCGTCGACCGAGCCGAAGTTGCCCTGCCCGTCGACCAGCATATAGCGCAGTGAAAAAGGCTGGGCCATTCGCACGATGGTGTCGTAGACCGCCGTATCGCCGTGCGGATGATACTTACCGATCACGTCACCAACCACACGAGCCGATTTCTTGTACGGCTTGTTGAAGTCGTTTCCGAGAACCTGCATGGCGAAAAGCACGCGCCGATGCACCGGTTTCAGGCCGTCGCGAACGTCTGGAAGCGCGCGCCCGACGATCACGCTCATCGCGTAGTCCAGGTAGGACTGACGCATCTCGTCTTCGAGGTTTACCGGGAGAATTTCCTGCGCGAGCTCAGCCATGCATACCGTCTTGTGATTATGGACCAGGAATCTCGTTCAAACTGCTGAAAATAAAGAATTAACCTGAAACCCAGGCGCACCTTCAGCAATGGTTCAAACAATCCGGAAATTCTAGCACAAGCGGGCCTTCGCGGCCTGCTGTCAGGCGGCGTCGGCGGCCCGGACCAGTTCGGCTATGCGGCCTTCATAGGGCGGCTTGATCACGCCGCGATCGGTCACGATGACGTCGATCAGTTCGGCCGGAGTCACGTCGAACACCGGATTGAACGCGTCAACGCCCCGGGGGGCTGTCAACCCGACGCTGCCCCATATTTCGTCGGCCGGCCGCTCCTCGATTTCGATCCGGTCGCCGCTGGGCATTTCGGGGTCCAGCGTGGATACCGGCGCCACTACCATCATCCGGGCACCGAACTGCCGGGCCAGTGTCGCCAGCATCAACGTGCCGACCTTGTTTGCCACATCCCCGTTGGCAGTGATCCGATCCGCCCCGGTGATGATCCAGTCGACGTCGCCGCGCTGCATCAGGCCAGCCGCCGCGCCCTCGACCAGCACGCTGCACGGCACGCCCTCCTGCGCAAATTCCCACGCGGTCAGGCGCAAGCCCTGGAACCACGGACGCGTTTCACAGGCGTACACGCGTGCCAGGCGCTCCGTTCGCCAGGCACGCACGATTACGCCAAGCGCGGTGCCGGTCCCACCCGTGGCCAGCGATCCGGTATTGCAGTGCGTCAGCACCCGCGAGCCCGGTTCGATCAGGTTCGCTCCGAGCTCGGCCATGCGCTGGTTGGCGGCAGCGTCTTCGGCGTGTATGGACGAGGCGAGTTGCTCCAGCCTTTCGAGCGCGGCATCGGAATCACCCTGCCGGGCGGCGACCCGCATCCGATCAACGGCCCAGCGAAGACTCACCGCCGTCGGCCGTGCCGCTGCCAGGCGATCGAGGTCGCCCAGCCAGGCCTCTAAAGCGGCATGAGCGTCGTCGCTGTATTCAGCATGACGGGCACGCATGGCCATCACGCAGGCATAAGCCGCGGTAATCCCGATGGCCGGCGCCCCCCGTACTATCAAATCGCGAATGGCCGCGGCGGCGGTGTCCAGATCGGACATTTCCAGCCAGATCTCTTCGGCCGGCAACTTTCGCTGGTCGAGCAGTGTCAACGTTCCATCACGCCAGCGAATGGATTCAACGCTGGTGCGCGCCTGGTCGGATTCGGTCATTACGGTTGCGTCCTCACGAGCTGCATCCCGGTACTCTAAGCGATATGCCGAGGGATTCGTGGATGCGCAACGGCCCGACGAAGTGGAATGCGGGCCGCTGCCATTACTGGCAATCCGTCGGGCTGACGGCGCGAAAAGGATGCGCGGGCCGACCAACCATCGCCGACGGGCATGCATTATCATTCCCGGAGATTTTCCGAGACCGCATCAACCAACGGATACAAAAATGAAACACCTACTCCTGTCACTATTTCTCTTCGTGCCGTGGCTGGCTCACGCCCAGCAGGCTGAATCGACTGAATCGAACCCGTTCGAAAAGGAATTGCCGACCGCGATCATCCATACGTCTCAGGGCGACGTCAAGATTGAACTATACGAAGACCAGGCGCCGGTGACGGTAAAGAATTTTCTGGACTACGCGCGCAAGGGCTATTACGACGGCACGATCTTTCATCGCGTCATTCCCGGCTTCATGGTCCAGGGCGGCGGCTTCGATGCCGAACTCACGCCGAAACCGACCGAAGCACCCATCAAGAACGAGGCGGACAACGGCCTTTCGAACGAACGTGGCACTATTGCCATGGCCCGTACCAACGACCCGAACTCGGCCACCGCGCAGTTCTTCATCAACGTCGTCGACAATACGGCGCTGGATCATCGCGGCAAGCAGTCGGGCCGCACATGGGGTTACGCGGTTTTCGGTCGGGTCATAGAAGGTATGGGCGTGGTCGACGAAATCCGCTTCGTGCCGACCGAAGCGCGCGGACCACACCAGGATGTGCCGGTTGAACCGGTGTTTATCGAGCGCGTAGAAATCCTCTGAGCCCGGCTCGCGAAAATTTCGGGCGCGGACGTCCAATCGACAGCGAAGAAAAAACGCTTTTTATTTCGGACCTGCACCTGGGTCCATCGCGCCCCGACATCACCGACCGGTTCAGGGCCTTCCTGGCCGGTCCGGCGCTCGAGGCCGAGGCGATCTTCATCCTGGGCGACCTGTTCGAAGCCTGGATCGGCGACGACGCGGTCGGATCATTCGAACGGGATATTGCCGCCAGCCTGCGAGCGCTTTCGCAAAAAGGTACCCGCCTGGCATTTCTGCACGGCAATCGCGACTTCCTGCTCGGTCCCGATTACTGCACACTTTGCGGCATGGAAATGCTCGATCAGCCTCGACTGATCGATCTTTACGGAACCCCTACGCTAGTCTTGCATGGCGACCAGCTATGCACTCTGGACGACCAGTACCAGCGCTATCGCGCGCGGATCAGTCAGCCGGAATGGCAGCGCCGCATGCTTTCGCGGCCGCTCTGGTTTCGCAGGGCCGTCGCCGCGCTGCTGCGCGGCGCAAGCCGACTGCGTAACCGAAGAGCAGATTCGCCGAAGATGGATGCGGTCGACGAAGCTGTCGCAGCGCTGTTTCTGGAATCAGGTGCTGAGCGCATGATTCATGGTCACACTCACCGGCCGTTTCGGCACAGTCACTGCATAAAGGACGAGAGCCGCGAGCGCATAGTGCTCGGAGACTGGTATACACAAGGCAGCGTCCTCACGGTCCGCCCGGACTCGATCGAGCTTCAGTCCCTGGACCGAGAACCTTCGCCGGCCTGATTCGACGCCGAGGCGCCCTTTCCGGCCGAACCGGCGCCTTTTCCTTCCGAATCATCCGCCTTGAGGCTTTCGCCGGTTTCGCCGCTACCGGTTTTGTCATCGTTGCCGCTTTCGCTGTCGCTCTTGCTGTCGGCGGCTGCCGGCCGCGAAGCTTTGGCGGCAGTTTGATCGGACCCGCTCTTCAACGAATCCTTTCCGTCCGAAGCGTTGCCGCCATGCTTCGTGGCATCCTTGCCTGCATCATCTTCAGATTGCCTACTCGGGCTGTCATTGGAACGGCTGTCGGGCTGGCTGTCGTTCGCGGCCGCGCCGGACCCCGATTTCCCGGATTTTTCCCCGGCTGAGCCGCCAGAACCGGATGCGCCGAACTGACTGAGCCTTACTTCCTGGCCTGTGGCGGGCGGCAGCCGCTCTGCAAGCTTCTCGTCGTCGACCAGCTTCTCGGCGCCGCTGCTCAGATGATCGAAGACCTGCTTGTAGCTTTCGGACATCTGATTGATCAAGCGCGCGGTCTCGACGAAATGCTCAGCGACTTCGTCGCGAAATTTGTCGTTTTCCTGCTTCAACTGCATCACCGAGACCACACCACCACGGGCACGGCTGATCCACCAGGTCGCGACAGCGCCTATTGCACCGCCTGCGATCAAACCTACTATCAACCAGATTGCGAGTTCCATTCGTTTACGCCTTGTGCAAGTTCACCATTAAGGCTAACAGAAGCCGCATGCAAATCCGGTTAAGTTTCTCACGCGGCATCCGCCCGACTTTCGATCAGGCTGCCCTCAGATTCGATCTTTCACCCATTCGAACACGGATTCCAGTGCCGGGTTGAGCCTCGGAGCGTTGCTGCCGCCCGCCTGAGCGAAATCGGGTCGTCCGCCGCCCTTGCCGCCGACCTGCCCGGCAACGAAGTTGACCAGTTCACCGGCCTTCACGCGATCGGTCAGGTCACCGGTAACGCCGGCGACCAGCCGAACACCCTGCCCGGCCTCGGTGCCAAGCACGATGATCGCCGAGCCGAGCTTGTTCTTGAGTTGGTCGACGGTGTCGCGCAGGCTGTTCGGATCGACGCCTTCCAGCTTCTCCGACAGCACCTTGATGCCGCCGACATCCCTCACATTCGCACCCAGGTCCACCCCTTGCGCCGACGCGAGCTTCTGCTTGATTCGATCCAACTCCTTTTCCAGTTCGCGCGAGCGATCCAGCAGCTGTTCGACCCGCGTCCCTACCTGATCCGGCGATGCCTTGAGCCGTTCGGCCACGCTGCGAAGCTCTCGATCGATCTGCTGCATCCAGGCCACCGCCTTGCGGCCTGCGACCGCCTCGATGCGGCGAACGCCGGCGGAGATGCCGGTTTCGTGCACGATCTTGAACGCACCGATGTCGCCGACGCGGTCCACGTGGGTACCGCCGCACAGCTCGGTCGAATAGTCGCCGAACTGCAGCACGCGTACGCGATCGCCGTACTTGTCCCCGAAAAACGCCAGCGCGCCTGCGTTCATCGCCTGGTCGTAATCCATTTCCTCGGCCGAGGCCGCCACATTCGCCTGAATCTGCTCGTTGACCCGGTTCTCGACTTCGCGCAGCTGCTCTGCGCTGACCGGCTCGAAGTGGGAAAAGTCGAAACGCAGCCGGTCTGCCGCCACAAGCGAGCCTTTCTGCTGCACGTGCTCGCCGAGAATTTCTCTCAGGGCCGCGTGCAAGAGATGGGTAACCGAATGGTGGCGGACGATGTCGGCCCGGCGCTGCGCGTCGATCGCGGCACAAACCGTATCGCCGACCTTCATCGATCCCGACACCAGTGTCCCGTCGTGCGCGTGGTAGGCCCCGGCCAGCTTGCGGGTATCGTTTACCCGGAACTGCGTTCCGTTCGTCTCGAGCGTACCCGTGTCCCCGACCTGTCCGCCGGATTCGGCATAGAACGGCGTTCGGTCTAGAATCACTAGCGCCGATTCGCCTTCGGGCAGCGAATCACGCGGCTCGCCGTCGGCCAGGATCGCGACCACCCGTGCCGAATCGCATTCATTCTGCTCGTATCCCAGGAATTCAGTCGCCGGCAGATCGGCGACCGCCTCGGCCGAAACCCCGTCGCGCGCCGAAAACTGGCCGGCCGCCCGGGCCCGCTCGCGCTGGGCCTGCATCGCGGTCTCAAAGCCCTGCTCGTCCACACTCAGCTCGCGTTCTCGCGCGATGTCGCGGGTCAGGTCCAGCGGAAATCCGAATGTGTCGTAAAGCTTGAACGCGACTTCGCCGGGAATCACGTTGGTATCCAGCTCGGATAGCACGCCTTCGAGCAGCTTCATGCCCTGGTCGAGGGTTTCACCGAAGCGCTGCTCCTCACGCGCCAGCGCATCGACGATCTGGTCGCGCTTCTGCACCAGTTCCGGGTAAGCCTCGCCCATGACCTCGGCCAGCGGCTCGACCATGGCGGCGAAGAACGGTTGCTTGCAGCCGAGCTTGTAACCGTGGCGGATCGCGCGGCGGATGATGCGGCGCAGCACGTAGCCGCGACCGTCATTGGCCGGCAGTATCCCGTCGGCGATCAGGAAGGCGCAGGCGCGAATGTGGTCGGCGATGACCTTCAGCGAAGCCTGTTCGAGATCGTCGGTGCCCGTCTTCTCGGCCGCTGCACGGATCAGGTGCGCGAAAAGGTCGATCTCGTAGTTCGAATGCACGCCCTGCAGTACCGCGGCCAGGCGCTCGAGGCCCATGCCGGTATCCACGCACGGACTGGGCAGCGGAGACATCTGGCCGTCCGCGGCACGATCGAACTGCATGAACACCAGGTTCCAGATCTCGATGTACCGGTCGCCGTCTTCCTCAGGCGTGCCCGGCGGTCCGCCGGGCACGTCCGGGCCGTGATCGTAGAAGATTTCGCTGCACGGCCCGCACGGACCTGTATCGCCCATGGCCCAGAAGTTGTCGCTCTCGAAGCGCTTGCCGGGCTTGTCACCGATGCGCGACAGGCGGCCGGGGTCGACGCCGATTTCGTCGAGCCAGATCGATGCCGCCTCGTCGTCGTCGGCGTATACCGTGACCCACAAGCGCTCGGGCGCGAAACCGCAGTTTTCGGTCAGGAATTTCCACGCAAACTCAATGGCTTCCCGCTTGAAGTAGTCACCGAAGCTGAAGTTGCCGAGCATTTCGAAGAACGTGTGATGCCTGGCCGTGTAGCCGACGTTTTCGAGATCGTTGTGCTTGCCGCCGGCACGCACGCAGCGCTGCGCGGTGGTCGCGCGCTGGTAATCGCGCTTTTCCGCGCCCAGGAACACGTCCTTGAACTGCACCATGCCCGCATTGGTGAAAAGCAATGTCGGATCGTTGCCCGGCACCAGCGAGCTGGAGCGAACGATCCTGTGGTCGCGGGCGGCGAAGAATTCGAGGAATTCGCGGCGGATTTCGGCGGTGGATTTCATGCAATCGCTTCGAGTCTATTCAATTCTTCAACTATAGCTGATTCGCAGTGATTACAAGCCTTGCCGTCCGGCGGAAAGGGTCGCACGGCCGGGCTTTGACGCGCCATTCGAACATCGCGCCTGTTGCATAATCCGCCTATGCGAAACTCGATATTCATCGCGACGCTGGTCTTGCTGATTTCGGCCCCCAACGCAGTACAGTCCCAGCCCATGTCGGCGGCCGAAGCGTTCGCCCTGCCCCAGCCGCCCCCGGACCGAGTCGTTTCCTACGGCCCCGACGTGCGTCATTTCGGCGAGCTCAGGGTGCCCGAGGGCGAGGGCCCGTTCGCCGTGGCGGTGATCGTGCACGGCGGCTGCTGGCTGTCGGACTACGATCAGGGCTACATGGCCGCGTTCGCCGAAGCGGTCACCGAGCTCGGCTGGGCCACCTGGACGATCGCCTATCGCCGCGTCGGCGAACCCGGCGGCGGCTGGCCCAATACGTTTCTGGACACCGCCGCGGCGGTCGATTTCCTGCCCGAACTGGCAGCGCGTTTTCCACTGGACGTCGACCGGGTCATTGCCGTCGGCCATTCCGCCGGTGGGCACCTCGCACTCTGGCTGGCCGCCCGAGCCCGGCTCGCCCACGACAGCCCGCTGTTCGTTCCCGACCCTCACCCGATCGACGGCGTGCTGGCGCTGGCGGCCGCCGCCGACCTCGAGTACCTGTCGCAGAATCAGACCTGCGGCAACGCGGCCACGCGGCTGATGGGCGGACTGCCGTCAGAACACGCCCTGCGTTACGTCGAGGCCTCTCCGGTCAGATTGCCGGCGCTCGACGTGCCGCAGATCCTGGTCAACGGCGAATTGGACGAGACCTGGTCGATTCCGGCCGATCGCTACTTCGACGCCGCGAGGCTGCATGGCGTTGCGTCTGTAGAAAGGCGCGCTATTCCCGGCGCGGGACATTTCGAGCTGGTGGTTCCGGAAACGCCGAGCTGGGAGGTCGTGCGCGATGCGCTCGTCGCGCTGGAAAAGGCGGTCGGAAACTCGCTGAGCGACGAAGCCGACTGACCGCGCTTCATTCAGAAATTTCGGTCCCGGCGGCGGCCAGTTGACGAAGCCTGTCCAGGGGCACCGATTCGACCACGTGCCCGTCCGCACCGACCATCGTTTCGGCCGCGACCAATGCGTTGTAGATTGCTTCCTCCACACCCTCGACGGTTGCCAGGAAAAGCGCACTGGTGCGGTCGTTGGGCAGCCTTGACCGATCGCGCACCGGATTCGCGCCGGAACGCCCTATTCGCTCGGCGACCGAGAACGCGATCACGAAATCGCCGGACCCGTTGCTCATGTAGCCGCCGGTGCGGGCGATGCCCAGCGGCGCGCGTTTGGCCATGCGCTCGAGGTTGCGCGAGCCCAGCGGCGCGTCGGTGGCGATCACTATCATGATCGAGCCTTCTTCGGCATTCGGGACCCCATCGACTTCCGCGGACGGCATCGCCAACTCGTCGCGGAAATCGTAGCGCCCCAGCATCTCGCCGACCTTCAGTCCGTCGATCGTCAGAACGCCGCCGAAATTGGCCTGCACCAGCACGCCGACGGTCCAGCCGCCGAGTGACTCAGGCAGCACGCGCGACGAGGTCCCGATGCCGCCCTTGAAGCTGAACGCGCGCGTGCCGGTGCCGGCGCCGACATTGCCCTCTGCCACCGGCCCCGACCGCGCCGACTCGATCGCGGCGAACACGTCCTGTTCGGTCACGTGCTGACCGCGAATATCGTTGAGATAGCCGTCGTTGGTTTCGCCGACGACCACGTTGACCGAACGGACCTGCTCGTTGCCCGGTCGGGCCAGGGTCCATTTCACACCGGCCGCCAGCGCGGTGCCGACGCTCAGCGTGTTGGTCAGCAGAATCGGCGCCTCCAGGGTGCCCAACTCTCGCACCTGCTCGAAACCGGCCGCCTTGCCGAAGCCGTTGCCGGTGTAGACCGCGGCCGGCAGCTTCTCGGCGAACAGGTTGCCGTCGTGCGCCAAGATGGCGGTCACGCCGGTGCGTACTTCCTGTCCGCTGACCAGCGTGCGATGGCCGACGCGCACGCCCGCGACATCGTTGATCGCGTTCAGCGGCCCCGGCGCCAGCACGCCGGGCGCGATGCCGAGATCGCGCACCCGTTCAGCCCCGGCGTCATCGGCCACGACGACTCCCGCGGCCGTGGTTGCGGTAACCAGAAGGAAGGTCTGCAGCATGGAACTGAATATGGGCTGAAACAACGGACGCATGACGGATTCTCGCGGGCATGATCGGCATCGCATCATGTTACCGCGGCTTTTCCGGTGAGGTCGTTGGTCACCAGGCCCCGGTGCTGGCGAGTCGGGCGCCCGACCGGCTGCGGTCCGGACGCCGCTTCGATGTTAATCTTTCCCGAGATTCAGCAGCGGGTACCAGCCATGCAGAGGATCACCGTAGTCGGCGCCGGTTTCGGCGGCCTGAACGCCGTGCGGAATATCCGCAAGGCCGATCGCGATGTCGGCATCGACCTGGTCGCGCCGCGCCCGGAGTTCGTTTTCTATCCCGGCACCATCTGGATCCCGACCGGGCGCGAGGATCCGGACTCGCATCGGGTGCTACTCGACCGGTTCTTAAAACGCATCAACGTCGTCTACCACGAAGCGTCCGCCGAAGGACTGTCGGATGACGGCCGCAGACTGGAAACCAGCGCCGGCGCAATCGACAACGACGGACTGATCATCGCCACCGGCGTCCGCTTCCTCGATCGGCCGGATGGGCTTGAAAATGCTTTCGTCCCGTGCAAGGGCATCGCCGAAATGACGCGGCTGCGCAAGCGCCTGGGGGCGCTGCAAAACGGCACCCTGGCGTTCGGCTTCGCTGGCAACCCGGACGAAGCGTCGGCGATCCGCGGTGGCCCGGTATTCGAACTGCTATTCGGCATCGAGACCTGGCTGCGCCGCAACGGCAGGCGCGATGACTTCCGCCTTGTGTTCTTCTCCCCCTCGGAAAAGCCCGGTCGGCGACTGGGTGACAAGGCCGCCGACCGCCTGCTGGCCGAAATGCAGAAGCGCGGAATCGAGACGAAGCTGGGTGTGGCAGCGAAGCGGCTGGAGGCCGACCGGGTCGTGACCGACGCGGGCGCGTTCGACTCGGACCTGACCGTATTCATGCCCGGCCTCAGCGGCGCGGCCTGGTTCGATCGCACCGGTCTTCAGCGCTCGGCCGGCGGACTGCTGGCGGCCGACGAATACTGCCGGGCGGCGGGTGCAGAGCGGGTCTACGTCGTCGGCGATGCCGGCAGCCATGCCGTCCCCGACTGGCTGCCCAAGCGGGGCCATATCGCCGAAAGCCAGGCCAATGCTGCGGCACGCAACCTGCTCGCCGAACTGGCCGGGCGCGATCCGGACAAACCGTTCCGGCCCGACCTGATCTACATCGTGGACATGCAGGACAAGGCGATGCTGATCGTGCGCAGCAACAAGGTCAGCATCGCCTCGCCGGCGCTCAAGCCGCTGCACTGGCTCAAGCGGGCTTTCGAATGGAATTACAAGCGCCGTTTCCAGTGAGCGCCCGGCCGTGCGCCTGTCGCGAAAAGCAAGTAATCAGTCGATTCCGACGTTTGCGAAGGTATTGTTCACGACCTCGTCGATGATGGGCTGGACAGCGGCTTCCAGCGCCCGAATCGTCGACTCGTCGATGCTGCTGAATTCCACGTCGCGGGTGGTTCTCGTGCCGCCGGCGGCCACGTACGCGACCGGGTTCGACCTGATGCCGTAGCCCCAGACGTTGGAATAGGCCCGGGATGCGCCTGCGCCGAAAAAAGACCTCGTGTAAAGCCCGTACCCGCCGATGTGTACCGACGACCCGCCGACGTGATCCTGTCGCTGGAACGACTCGAACACAAGCAGCAGGGACAAGCCGTGCTCGGCCATCACGGCCTCGAGATCGTCCACATGCTCCGGTCGAATACGGTAGTCGTTCCACCCCATGCCGACCAGGTCGGACTCAGACAGCCCCGGCAGTTCCTCGGGACGGATGATCAAGGCTTGCAGGCTTCGCGCCTCCAGGTCATTGATGACGCGGGCGGTGATGTACTCGTGGACATTGAGCTGGTCATAGTCGTGGGCATCGACCTTGTTGTTGAAGACCGTCGTTCCGACGTGCGTATGCGTGTAGCTTTCTTCGACCAGGTTCAGAACCCCGATCCTGTGTCCCGGCGCCGGCTCGTAACTTGCGCCCGGACTCGTGGCGCAGCCCTGCAAGACCAATGCGGCTACTGCCACAAGCATGAACCAATAAGAGACCCTGTTCAGCCCGTACTTGTTTATCGAAAACATGTCATCAACTCCTCACTACACCAAAACGACCGCGCTAAGTACATGGCGCGCCATTAACTTCGATATCGGGGACTCAGCTGACCGCACCCATTGCTAGGCCGGTGCGGCATTGCGCCGCCGGTTACGCTTTGGCTGGTGATGTACTGGTAGGACGAGCGGCCGGCATGCGGCGCCACGTCGGTCAGGCTCCCCCATCGCCCGGGGAGCCTTTTTTAAACCTGGTTGTTCACGGCCCGGTCTACTGCAACAACTTCTGCTGCAACAACTCGGGGCCCTTGATAATCCGGGTTGAAACCCATGAGATACGGTTCTGCCTGACCCACACCCACTGCAACAACGGCGCAAGTATGCGCCGTTGCTTGCGCTTGTCAAGAAAATTTTACATGCCTGAAGCCAAAGATAAAAACAACATTATTTCAATAACTTGCCGGGCGCTCCGGCAAACAATAAAACGCCGCGAGACAGGTCAGCCGAACCGATCTCGCAGCTGCTTCCACCAGTAGACACCCTGGATCACTGCGCGTCCGAACGGACCACCGGCCCAGGCCGGGCCCCAGGCCTCGAATTCGGCCATCCGGCTTCGATCGCCGGTCATCGCTTCGGCCAGCACTTCGCCGGCCAGCGTCGTCGGCGCCATGCCGTGCCCGCCGAAGGCCAGCGCAGACCAGAGGCCGGGCTCCAATTCGCCCAGTATCGGCATCTGGTGGCGGGCGTAGCTCATCCAGCCGCCCCAGGAAAAATCGATCCTGCAGCCGGCCAGGGAGGGGAACACGCGCGCCATATCCCGGTAGAGCAGTTTGCGGATGGCCGCCGGATCGCGGTCGGCAATCGAAATCCGCCCGCCCCACAGCAGCCGGCCGTCGTGCAGCGGGCGGTAATAGTCGAAGGCAAAGCGGGTGTCGTAGACAGCCACCCCGCCCGGAATGAGTTCGGCGAGCCGCTCGCCCAGGGGCTCGGTGACCATGACGTAGGTGCCGATGGGCTGGATTGCGCGCTGCGCTCTTGGCCACAGGCGGCGGTCGTAACCGCCGGTGGCGAGCACGACGCGATCGGCCCGGATTTCGGCCCCGGGCGTTTCGAGCCGCCAGCCGCCGCGCACTCGCATCATCGAAACCACTGGCGCGTTCGACGCCACCCGGGCGCCCGAAACCTGCAGCTGTTCGGTAATCGCGCGGGCGTAGGCCAGCGGATTGAAATGGAACGATCCGGGCTCCATCAAGCCGGCGCCGTAGCGCGCCGAGTCCACGTACCGCGGCATCTCCTGCTCATCGACCCAATCGAGCCGAAAATCCAGAAGCTCGCTCATCTGCTCCCGAAACTGCTGCAACCTCCCGGGCCTGCCGAACCAGTCGGCCAGCAGCACTCCGCTGTCGGAGACCGGAACGTTCATCTTGTCGCAGCGCTGCCGAACCAGGCCGACTGCCTCGCGCGTCCAGCCGTGCATCACCGCGGCCTTGTCAGCGCCCCGCTGACGGGCCAGCTCGAGGTTGTCCAGCGAAAACCCGCCGAAAACGAAGCCGCCGTTGCGCCCCGAGGCGCCTTCGGCCGGCCCGCCCCGGTCCAGCACCAGGATGTCTTGCTGGCCCCGCTCGACCAGCCCCAGCGCGGTGCTCAGGCCGGCCAGCCCCGCGCCGACCACGACGGTGCCGGCGCGTGCATTGCCCAACAGCCCTTCCGCATCGGTTGCGGCTCCCAGGTCATGCTGATACCACGTTCCGGCGTGAAACCGTGGCAAAGCTGTCATTTCGTCGATCATATAGGGCTGTTCATCTGGGGCTGTTCATCGGCAATGCCGGGTCAACTGATAGAATTCATTGTTGTCACAGAACTTACAATAATTCAATTTCGAGGTAGAACATGGGCAAGTCCAGCAAGTACGAAGCCAAGGTGCCGGACGAGAACGGCTTCATCCACTACACCGACGAGGAACACTCGGTCTGGGCCGAACTCTACAAGCGGCAGATGGAGATCATTCCCGGCCGCGTATGCACGGAGTTCCTGCAAGGACTGGACGCACTGGACCTGCCTGCCGATCGCATTCCCCAGCCCAACGCCGTCTCGGAAGTCTTGCGTGAGCGGACCGGCTGGGAAGTTGCGCCGGTTCCGGCACTGATCAATTTCGACCGGTTCTTCAAACTGCTCAGCGAAAAGAAGTTTCCCGCAGCATCTTTCATCCGCACGCGCGAGGAGATGGACTATCTGCAGGAACCGGACATCTTCCACGAGATCTTCGGCCATACCGCAATGCTCACGCACAAGGCATTCGCCGATTTCACCGAGGCCTACGGCAAGGCCGGGCTGAACGCCTCGAAGCGAGAACGCGTCTTTCTCGCCCGCTTGTACTGGTTTACGGTGGAATTCGGGCTGCTCGGCGCGCCAGACGGGGTTCGTATCTACGGCGGCGGGATCGCCTCCTCGCCTGGCGAGACGATTTATGCAACCGAAAGCGACGAGCCGATCCGTCGACCGTTCGACCCGGTCGATGCGCTGCGTACGCCCTACCGCATCGATATCTACCAGACCGTCTACTACGTTCTGAACAGCATGAACGATCTGTTCGAACTCGCCGAGCAGGATCTGATCGGCCTGATTCGCAAGGCCCGCGCGCTCGGCCAGTTCGAACCCACTTATCCTCCAAAACAAAAGGAAGCCGCCTGAAATGAGCGACGATCTTCAAAATCAGAAATGCACCCCTTGCGAGGGTGGAACCAAGCCGCTGGAGCGGGACCGCGTCGACACCTTCCTGGCCCAGGTACCCGGGTGGGAAGTCAGCGACGACGGCAAGCGGATTTCCCGCAAGTTCGAGTTCAAGGGTTTCTACAAGACCATGGCATTCATAAACGCCATGGCCTGGGTGGCCAACCAGGAAGGACACCACCCGGATTTCGAGGGCGGTTACAACTTCTGTCTGGTCAACTTCAGCACACACGCCATCGACGGCCTGAGCGAAAACGATTTCATCTGCGCGGCCAAGCTGAATGCGCTGCTCGATGAGTGATGCCGGGTGAGTGATTCAACCGACCGGGCCGAAGATCTCCGGTCCGGCCCCCGCCAGCGGCTCGGCCAGGCAATAGCCGCGGTCAACCGGGTCATTCTCGGCAAGACCGAACAGATCGACCTGGCTTTCTCGGCGCTGCTGGCCGGCGGACACCTTTTGATCGAGGACCTGCCCGGCGTCGGCAAGACCACGCTGGCCCATGCAATTGCCATTGTCACCGGCGGTCGCTGGCAGCGAATCCAGTTCACCAACGACCTGCTCCCGGCCGATATCGTCGGTGTCTCGGTGTGGCTTAGGAGCGACGAAACCTTCGAGTTCCGGCCCGGGCCGATTTTCGCGAATGTCGTTCTTGCCGATGAAATCAACCGCGCCACGCCGCGCACCCAGAGCGCGCTGCTGGAAGCCATGGCCGAGCAGCAGGTGAGCGTGGATGGGCACACCCACCCGCTGCCGCCACCGTTCTTCGTGATCGCGACACAGAATCCGCTGGATCTGGTCGGTACCTACCCCCTTCCGGATTCCCAGCTCGACCGCTTCCTGCTGCGCATCAGCCTCGGCTACCCGGCCCCCGAGCAGGAGCGCGCGCTGCTGGTCGAACCCGACCGCAAGACCCTGCTGGCCGGGCTTTCGAAGTCCATGTCTCCGGACGACCTGCTGGCGCTCGCCGACTCGGCAGATTCCCTGCACGTATCCGAACCGGTACTGGATTACATCCAGTCGCTGGTTCAGGCGACCCGCACGCACGCGGCGCTGCGCGCCGGCCTGTCTCCGCGCGCCGCGCTGGCAATACTCAAGGCCGCACGCGCGCACGCTCTGCTGCAGGATCGCGACTTCGTGCTGCCCGACAACGTCAAGCAGATATTCGCGCCGCTGGCGGCGCATCGCCTTCAGTGCCACCCCAACAGCGGAGAGCCCGAACATGTCGTCGAGCAGATTCTCGACGAAACCCGCGTTCCCTGAGGGGAGCTGGGCACGATCGTGGCTTGACGCGGCCCAGAGCCGCTTTGGCGCCTGGCTTCGGCGCCGCGGCCCGGTGCATCCGCCGCTGACCCTGGGGTACCGGCAGATCTACATATTGCCGACCCGGTTCGGATGGCTGGTGGGCATTCTATTGTTCGCGATGCTGCTTGGCAGCCTGAACTTCAACAACAATCTCGGCCTGTTCACGACCTTCCTGGTCGCCGGCATCGGGCTTTTGTCGATGCACATCGCGCACCGCAATCTCGACGGCGTGCGCGTCGCCGGGTGCGTGCCCGGCCAGGCATTCGCCGGCGATTCGCTTGCGCTTTCGATCACGCTGCAGGATACAAAGGACCGGACGCGGCGCGGGCTGGTGGCGGAAAGCAAGGGGCTGCCGGCGACGGCCGGCGTCGATCTCGCGGCCGCAGCCAGCGCCGAAACCGCCTTGTCGATACCCACTCATAGGCGCGGCTGGATGGAAATCCCGCGCATCAGGTTGCGCACGCGCCACCCGATCGGCTGGTTCGTGGCCTGGAGCTGGTTCTGGCCCGAGCACAAGGTCCTGGTGTGGCCCAGGCCCGCCGACCATGCGCCACCGCTTCTCACGTCCGGAAGTTCGGACAGTCGCAACCGGCCCGGCGACGAAAGCGACGAGTTCCATGGTCTTCGCGACTGGCGCGAGGGCGATCCGCTGCACCGCATTGCCTGGAAGGCCAGCCAGCGTCATCAGCATCTTCTCGCCAGGCAGTTCACCCGTCCCGAGCGCGACCGGATCATTCTTCGGCTGGCCGATGCGCCGGGCCGCTCGGTGGAAGAACGCCTCTCGATTCTGGCGCGCTGGGTCATGCAAGCCGAGCGCAACGAATTCGAGTACGGCATGGACCTCGGCGCGACCACGGTCGAAACCGGTGCGGGGCGCGCGCACCAGATCCGTTGCCTCAATGCACTGGGCGAATTCGGGTGACGCTTTCGCGCACGACCGTGATGCTGGTGGTCGGGGCATTCCTGTTCGCCGCCCTGCCTCACCTCGCCGCAATGCCGCCATGGCTCGCCCTGGCGATCGTCCTGGCCGCCGTATGGCGCGCCGCCTTCGAGTTGATTGAATTGCCGCGCCCCAACTGGCTGATCCGCGGTTTCCTGACATTCGGCGGGCTGGCCCTCGTCATCATGCACTACGGCACCTTCTGGGGCCGTCGGGCCGCCACCGTGCTGCTGTGCGTGATGATTGCCGCCAAGCTCTCCGAAATGTTCAGGCTGCGCGACGCCCGGGTGGTTGCGGCGCTCGGTTACTTCCTGATCGCGACCCAGTTCCTGTTCAGCCAGCAGCTTGTTCTATTTGCGTACCTGGTCGTCGGTTGCGCACTGATCACTGCCGCCCTGATCAAGATTCAGCGCGACGCCGATGGTGCACCGGCGCCCGATGAAAACCATGCGCCGAAAGCTTCCGGAGCAGCAAGCGTGGTCCGCGATGGATTCCTGCTGATGCTGCTGGCGGCGCCGTTCGCGCTGGTGCTGTTCACGCTTTTTCCGCGGCTGGCCTCGCCGCTCTGGGGCATGCCCGAGAACGCACTCGACGGCCGCACGGGCCTTTCCGACGAAATGTCGCCGGGCAATATCGCCAACCTGTTCGCCGACGACAGTCCGGCCTTCCGTGTTTCGTTCGACGGCCCGCCGCCACCGCGCAGTGAGCGTTACTGGCGCGGGCCGGTCCTGTGGCGCTTCGACGGTCGCACCTGGACGAGATTGTTCTATTCCAACCGCGCCCCGGAGCGCACGCCGCGGCCCGGCCCGGGTGCTTTTTCCTACACGGTTCAGCAAGAACCCAGCGAACGGCGCTGGCTGTTTTCGCTCGATTACCCGGTGCGCGCGCCCGAAGGTGCCCGTCTGACCGCAGATTTCGAGCTGGTCAACCGAACACCGGTGACCACACTGAAATCCTACGATGTCATCAGCCAGCCCGATTTCCGCGATTCTGTAGACCTGATGCAGACCATGCGCCGCTTCGCGCTGCAGCTCCCCGACGACAGCAACCCCCGAACGCGCGCCTATGCGCAGGAACTCAGAGGCCGCTACCCGGACGACCGAGCCCTGATCGACGCGGTCCTGAGCTGGTTCAACCAGGAAGATTTCTTCTATAGCCTGGACACCGCGCCGCTGGGGCGGCACGGCGCCGACGAGTTCCTGTTTGATTTGCGCGTCGGATATTGCGAATACTATGCCTCGGCCTTCGTCGTGCTGATGCGGGCCGCGGGCATTCCCGCGCGTATAGTCACCGGCTACCAGGGCGGCTTCTGGCAGGCCTCGGATGAATACCTGCTGATACGCCAGTCCGACGCCCACGCCTGGGCCGAAGTGTGGCTGGAAGGCCGGGGATGGACCCGCGTGGATCCCACCGCAGCCGTTTCCCCGTCGCGTATCCGCGAGGGCGCGCGCAGCGCATTGTCCGGCTCGGAGGGTTGGCTGAGCGGCGAATGGTTGTACCAGCTGCGCAATCAGTACGACCGTCTTCAGAACATCTGGAACCGCTGGGTACTCGGATTCGACGCCACGCGCCAGCAGAACTTCCTGGCCTCGCTAGGCCTCGACAAGCTTCCGCCCGGGGTCAAGGCGGCGCTGCTGGTTGTTCTGGCAGGACTGGTCCTGGTGCCGCTGGCCTTGCTGCTGCAGGCGACGACCAAGGGCCGCCGCCGGCCCGACCGACTCGACCGCGCCTGGCTGCGGTTGCGCGGCCGCCTTCGACGCGCCGGAATCCGTCCAATGGTCGGCGAAACACCGATTGAGCTGGCTCGACGATCGGCCGAAAACCTGGACAACGGTCACGAACTGATCACGCTGGCCGGCGAGTATTCTCTCCTTAAGTACGGGGCTTTCCGTGGCGAAAACGCGATTACCGCGTTTGGCAGAAAAACCAGCCGTTGGCGCCCGATTCAAAGGAACCCGGACTCATTGAAACAGTCCTAATATGGGTAACGATACAAAAGAGGTCTCCGCCATGAAATCGTTTCGCCTGATGATCGCTCTCGCCGTCGGCGGCATCGCCGGTTGCGCTTCCGTACCGGCGCCTCTGGAAGGCGAATACTCGGAATCCTTTTATCCGGACCAGGCCGGAGATCGATCAGTAGGTGCCAACGTTCGCTGGGGCGGCACCGTGGTCGAGACGCGGCCGGAGTCCGATCGCACGTGCATCGAAATTCTGGCCCAGGAACTCGACAGCGCTGCCCGACCCGTGAAATCGGACCAGGCCTATGGGCGCTTCATCGCCTGCCGTAACGAATTCATCGACCCGGAAATTTTCGTCAACGGCAGAGAAGTCACCGTAGTCGGTGAACTCACCGGTTTTCGTGAAGGCAAGGTTGGTGAGTTCGAATACCTCTACCCGCTGGTGGGCGCCGATGCGGTCTACCTCTGGCCCGAGCGCGAAGAGCAGTACTGGTACGGCCACGGCTACTACAACTGGGGCTACCCGTATTACTGGCCTTACTACCGGACGCCCTTCTATTACGGCGGCATAGGTACGCGCTTCTACTATCCCTATCCCCGGGGCCATATCCACAGTGCGGGCTCGTTGCAAGGCTCCAGCAACAGCAACAAGGCCACAGAAAAGCAATAGCCTGTAAACAGCTGTATCTTGATATAGTAGAGGAATGAAGCTTTCCACGCGGCAGCAAGAAATCCTCGACTACATCCAGGCGCGCGTGGAAGCCGACGGACTGCCGCCGACCCGGGCCGAGATCAACCGGCATTTCGGATTTTCCTCGCCCAATGCGGCCCAGTCGCACTTGCGCGCGCTCGAAAAGAAGGGCGCCATTCGCCTGAACCCAAGACTCGCCCGCGGCATCGTCCCACTGAGCACCCGTGAAAGCGCCGCAGGACGCGCCGGAATTCCATTGATCGGGCGCGTCGCGGCGGGCCAGCCCGTCCTGGCGATCGAAAACCAGGAAAGAATGGTCGAACTCGATTCGCAATTGTTCCAGCCCAGACCGGACTATCTGCTGCGCGTTTCGGGAAACAGCATGATCGACGCAGGCATCCTCGACGGCGACCTGCTGGCCGTCCACCGCACGCCCGATGCGCGCAGCGGGCAAATCGTGGTCGCCCGGATCAACGACGAAGTGACGGTCAAACGTCTGCGCACGAAAAGCGACCGCATCCTGCTCGAAGCGGCCAACCCGGAATTCCAGGACATACAGGTATCTGAACAGGACGACTTCGCCCTGGAAGGCATCGCAGTCGGCGTCATGCGCGACCTGTAGCAAGTCAAAAAGCCTGCAAAGCCGGAGCAGCTGCTGGTGCGAACCTATCGTCGTGCGGGCCGGCTGGGACGCAATTGGCCTCGGCTTCGCGCACGTCTGCGCCGTGCAGGATTCGAGGCAGGTGGCGTTGAAACGCAGCTGGAACTGGCCGAGCCCACGATGCCCTGGCTCGCCACCGTTTGTAGTCTGGTCGCGGTCCGAGTATGCTATTTCAGACACTGGTCCGGTTTTCTCGGTAAACCCGAAGCCGTTTCCAGGTTCAGGACGCGAAAGCGCCGCATGGCAACCGTCACGACGGAACCAAGCACCGGGAAAAATAGTCCAGCCTACGCAGAACAAAAAGAGGTTTTCGCTATGAGATCGATTCGCTCTTTTCTTCCCGTTGCCATCGCCATCGGCATTGTCGCCGGGTGCGCGAGCGCGCCGGACCCGCTGAAAGACAACTACGCCGAATCACCCCGCCCCGACCAGACAGCTGAACGCTTGACGAAAGCCTCGGTCCGCTGGGGGGGAACGATCGTCGAGACCCAGGTTGAGACCGGGCGCACCTGTGTCGAAATCCTGGCCAAGGAGCTGGACGCGACAGGCCGGCCCCGGCATACCGATAAAACGGTCGGCCGTTTCCTCGCCTGCCGCAACGAGTCCGTCGATCCTGAGGTATTCGGCAAGGCCCGCGAAGCAACGGTAGTCGGTAAGGTCATCGAGTTCCGGAAAGGCAAGGTAGGAGAGTTTGATTACAGGTATCCGGTGGTCGACGCCGATATTGTCTACCTGTGGCGCGAGCGGACCGATTCTAATGCCGGCGTTGATTACGATGGCGACTTGTTCTACCGAGCTTTCGAGCCTAACCTTGGGTCTTTTCTTTTCTAAGGCTGTTTCCAGACCGGGGCGTCTTTCAAACTTTTGGATCGACCCGGTGCACCAGCATTGCCGATAGACGAGCGCGAACAGCAGCGCCTGGCTACCAAGTCGTTATATAGTTGCTGAATGAAGTGGGCGGGCACCGGCATTCTCGACGGCGACCTTCTCGCCGTCCACCGGACGCCCGATGCATGTAGCGGGTAGATCATCGTTGCCCGGATCAGCAACGAAGTCACCGTGAAGCGCCTGCGTCCGTAAAGCGACCGCATAGCGCTCGAAGCGGCCAACCCGGAATACGACGACATCTGGATATTCAGCGGCGACGACTTCGCCCTCGAAGGCCTAACAGCCAGCGTAATGCGCAACCTTTGGCAAGTCAAAAGCCTCACAAGCTGGACACGAAGAGCACGAAGAAGAGTCTTTGCCTTCGACACGTCCCGATTGTCGATCTTTCAGGTTCGTAACCCCAGCAGCGCGCGTCCGACGCCTTTCCAATTCAGGTCCCGGATGAGCTTCGCTTGCCCAAGCTACAGAACTGTTGGCTGATGCGGGCAAACCCATCTCCAGGCACCTGAAGTTTCAGCGCTTTTCCTCGTGTCCTTGGTGCCATCTTCGTGCGCCGCTTTTCGTTTTTCGCTTTTTTCAACTTTCGGCGGGTTGCTCAACGCTCGATCGAATAACCATCCCGATCCGGCAGGAACGGAAATTTCTTGCGGATTTCATCCTGCGCAGCGAAATCAAGATCGAAGGTCGCAACCTGTTCGCGGTCGTCCAGCGGCCCCACCAGCGATCCGCCCAGCGCATTCCATGCGCCGGAGCTGCCAGGATAGACAACGCCTTTTCCGTCCACGCCGACGCAATTTAGGCCTATGACCATGGCCTGGTTTTCGATCGCCCGCGCTTTCAGCAGGGTCCGCCACGCGTCCACCCGCGGATTGGGCCAGTTCGCGACGAAAATCTGCAGGTCGAACGCATTGTCGTTGCGGCACCAGACCGGGAACCTCAGGTCGTAGCAGACCTGCAGATCCACCCGTCTCCCTGAGAGCTTCGCACGCACCCGCCGGTCGCCCGCCGTGTAACGCTTCCCCTCCCCGCCGAACCCGAACAGGTGCCGCTTGTCGTAGATTGCGCTCTCGGCGCCCGGCTGCGCCAGCACGAACCGGTTGAACAGCTTTCCATCTTCTTCCACGACAATGCTGCAGGCGATCGCCGCGTCGCGATCACGGGCCTGTGCCTCGAGCCAGGCCATCTCTGCCCCGTCGCGGATCTCGGCCTCCCGGCCGGCCTTCTCAAGGTCCTCGTCGCCGAGAAAACCCGTGTTGCAGGTTTCCGGCAGCACGTAAAGGCCGCAGTCCGGCGCGCTGTCCATCAGGCGCGCGAGATTCTCCCGGTTGGCGTCCGGATCGGCCCAGCGGGTATCGGCCTGGACCAGGGCGCAACGGAGTGTGTCTAAGGATGTGCTCATCGGTGGGTCGGGCTGATTCGTGTACCGCGTCATTATGCGACA
>DATFJJ010000121.1:0-3873 GCA_035269245.1 Wenzhouxiangellaceae bacterium
GGTTTGGCCGAGAAATCCAGGCGCGGTTCGATCAGGCCCACGGTCTCGTAACCGAAATAGCCCACCAGCCCGCCGCAGAACTTGGGCAGGCCGGGAATCTCGGGCGTGCGAACCGCCGCCTGCACATGCTCGATCTCAGCCAGCGGATCGACGTTTTCCCGGGTCTCCACCACCCGGCCGTGATCCAGAACTTCGAAGCATCGACCGTTGGCGCGATAGGCGCGCCTGCAGGGCAGACCGATCATCGAATAACGGCCCCAGTTCTCGCCGCCCTCGACCGATTCAAGCAGGAACGCGTTCGGTCCGTCGGCCAGCTTCAGGTAGACCGAAAGCGGCGTATCGAGGTCGGCAGCCACCGAGCGCCACACCGGAATGCGGTTGTAGCCTTCGGTCCTGAATTGCTGGAACTGTTCGCGGTCCAAGAGATTTCCCGGGTGTTTCAGGGCAAGCGGCAATTGTAGCGGAACGGCTCTTCCCCGCGCATACTCGACCGCTCGCGGATACAATCGAAACAATTGCAGTCGAATACCTGAATCCGCTTGTGCGGGCGCGCTCGAATAGCGGATTCGGGTGTCCCGGACTGCCCGCCGCTTACTGTCGTCCCCAATTCGAGCACATCATGATTCGCAAATTCGATTCCCTGCGCAAAACGACAATCTCCGGCTTGCTGCTGGTACTGGTCGGCTGCGGCGGCGAGCCCGAACCGCCGAATATTTTCGTCATCAGCATCGACACGCTGCGGGCCGATGCGCTTGCCCCCTACGGCGAAACGCAGGTGGAGACGCCGACCGCTTCGGCGCTGGCCGCCGACGGCACCCTGTTCACCCGAGCCGTCACCCCCATGGGCATCACGATTCCGGTACACGCCACAATGCTGACCGGACTTATGCCGAGACACCACGGCGTCCGGGCCAACGTTCACCGCCTGGCCGAGGACGTCCCCGCGATTGCCGAAGACCTGGATGCAATCGGCTACGCCAGCGCATCCATCCTGAGCCTGGGCGCCATGAACTTCATCGCCGGCCTGGATCGAGGCTTCGACTTCGCCAGCGATCGCGCCGAGGACGGGCGCGAATTCAAACGGCCCGACGCCGAGACCCTGGACATGGCGCTGGACTGGATCGGCGAACAGGACGGCCAGACGCCGCTTTTCATGCTGCTACACTTCTACGACGTGCACTCCCCGCACCTGCCCACCGAATACACCCCGCCGATGCCGGACGGCTACGACGGAGCGTTGACCGACGGCATCAGTGTCGAGACCCTGTACAACGAATCACAGGACCTGCTGGCCGGCCGACCCGACGAACTGGCCGCGCTGGCCGCGCTGTATGCCGGCGAAGCGGCCGAGGCCGACCGTCGGGCAGGCTCCTTCATCGAAGCGCTCCGCGACCGGGGCCTGCTTGAAAATTCAGTCGTGATCTATCTGGCCGACCACGGCCAGGGGCTGGGCGAAAACGACTATTTCGGCCACGGGCCGACGCTGGAACAGACCGTGCTGCACGTGCCCATCATCATCCGCGACTTCCGCACGCGCGGCAACGGACAGCGCGTAGCTGAAACCGTCGGTCTGATCGACATCGCGCCCACCATCCTGGCGCTGGCCGGGCTGGACGCGGGAAACCTGCCGGGCCGCAACCTGCTGGCGCTCGGTAAATCGGAGACGCCCACGGTCTATCTGTCGGAAGTCGAACAACGCTCGTCGCAGACCGAATTCCGACCCGAGCACTTCGACGACGAAGCGCTGGCGGCGTACTTCGAGAACTACAAGTACGTCGAATCCGACGGCGAGCAGCGGCTTTACCGGATAGACGAAACCTGGGGCCAACAGATCCAATCGGTCGAACTCGACGAACTGCACGAATCACTGCGCATCTGGCTCGTCGACCGCATGCAGGACTATCGCGAAGGCAATGCCTCCAGCGAGCGTGCCGAGCTGGACAACGAGGCCATCGAGCAGCTTCGGTCGCTGGGATACATTCAGTAAAAAACGGTTTCGGGGTTCCGGTTTCAGGGTTCCGGGAAACCTGGCTTGCCTTTCGAAGAAATGCGGGCCGCATGGCAACGGTCCCGGTGCGCTTCGCCTACGCTGCTTGTCGGTTCTGAACGAATTCGCCACATCGTTCAACATCTTGCACTTCAGATAGCTGCGCCACCCAATCCATTCGAATTGGGAAAGCGCCGGGGTTCAGGAGTCAGCGAAGACAAGGTCTGACACCAAACCACCCAATCGATCGTATTTGCAGCCAGGCGTTCTGCCGCCTGTAAAAAGCGTTTTTGCTTCCTTTTGTCGCGATTGGCAAAAGGAAGTCGTCCGCAAGCGCGCAGCGCGGGGCGAAACGACTTTGAATTTGATTTCCATTATTTCGAAGATGACGCAGCTGCACTCGGCAACGGCAGACACGGTTTCAGAATCAGACCGATCCGGAGGCGCGCATCCGGGCGATGACTTCGGCGTAATCGTCGGCGCCGAAGATCGCCGAGCCGGCCACCAGCGTGTCGGCGCCGGCGGCGATGACTTCGCGCGCATTGTCCGGCTTCACTCCGCCGTCGATTTCCAGCCGGATATCGCGTCCGGATTCGTCGATGATCCGGCGGGCTCGCCTGAGCTTGTCCAGTGCCGCCGGAATGAACTTCTGACCGCCAAAACCCGGGTTGACCGACATGATCAGCACCAGGTCGACCTTGTCGATGACCCATTCGAGCACGTCCAGCGAGGTGGCCGGATTGAACACCAGCCCTGCCCGACAGCCCTGCTCGCCGATCAAGCCCAGCGTGCGGTCCACGTGCTCGGTGGCTTCGGGGTGGAAGCTGATCACGCTGGCGCCGGCGGCGGCGAAATCGGGAATGATGCGGTCGACCGGCTTGACCATCAGGTGCACGTCGATGGGCGCGGTAATGCCGAAGTCGCGCAGTGCCTTGCACACCATGGGCCCGATCGTCAGGTTGGGCACGTAGTGATTGTCCATCACGTCGAAATGCACCCAGTCGGCTCCGGCGTCGAGCACGGTCTCGACTTCTTCGCCCAGACGGGCGAAATCGGCGGAAAGAATCGAAGGGGCGATCACCAACGGCTGTTGCATCGAACTGTTCCTGTTTTTGGACCCGGCGCCGGGATGTGCAGTAGCACCGATCGCCGTATAATTGATCTCATTCTGCATTTTACAGGCTGCCGTGACCGATTATCCCGTCCCGCCGCTAGAGCGCATTCACCAGGGCAAGGTTCGCGACATCTATCGCGTCGATGAAGATCGCTTGCTTATCATCGCGTCGGATCGCCTGAGTGCGTTCGACGTCATCCTGCCGGACCCGATTCCCGGCAAGGGCGAGATGCTCACGCGCATCTCGCGCTTCTGGTTCACCCAGTTCAACGACCTGATCCGAAACCACATCGTCGAAGCCGACCTGGCCGAAGTCCTGGGCAATAGCGGGCTGGCCGCACAACTCGAGTCGCGCTCCATGCTGGTGCGCGCGCTCAAGCCCCTGCCTATCGAGGCCATCGTGCGCGGCTACCTGGCAGGTTCCGGCTGGCGAGATTATCAATCCGGCGGGACGATCTCAGGCGTGAAGTTGCCCAGGGGCCTCAAGCAGTCGGCGCGCCTGCGCGAACCGATCTTCACGCCGTCGACCAAGGAACAGACCGGCGACCACGACCAGAATATCGACTTCGCCCGAATGCAGGAACTGATCGGCCCGGAACTGGCCATCCGGGTGCGCGACGTCAGCCTGGCCATCTACCTGCGCGCCGGCGCCTACGCCCGCGAGCGCGGCATCATCATTGCCGACACCAAGTTCGAATTCGGCGTCGACGAAGACGGCCACCTCTATCTGATCGACGAAGTCCTCACCCCCGACTCCTCGCGCTTCTGGCCC
>DATFJJ010000122.1:0-9682 GCA_035269245.1 Wenzhouxiangellaceae bacterium
GTGCTGGCACCCGAAAACATCTTCGACGAGCAGCTGGTGCTGCGCCACGGCGGCGACTTCGGCGGCAACACCGACGCGCTGGACTTCCAGTGGTTCTTCCAGCCCGACACCACCGGACGCCCGCCGGCATTGCCGCCGAACCCCGAGACGGGCCAGCTCAACGGGTGGATCCAGTTTCCGACCGACAACCCGACCGGTGCGGTCGAAATCAGCATCGAGGGCGCCAATATCCAGACGCTGTCCGACAACTGGTACCTCGCGCGCTATCGCGGTCTGCCCGGTTGCGAGACCGCCTCGGACTGGAGCCTCTGGGCCGGCAGCCCGGGCAGCACGCCGCGCGAACCGCTGGCGCAGCTGGCCGAAGGCTGGGTCAAGCGCGTGCTCAATCGCCTGAACCCGTTCGAGGCCCGCGTGCAGAACTTCGCCCAGGCCGCGACCAACAACTTCGCCAGCATGCTGGTGCAGCTCGGCGAACGCTATGAGGGTCCGATCGCGCTCAACAACGATCCGGACAACCTCAACAGCATCGGGTTGATCGAGGCCTACACGACTGTCATGCGTCGCGCCTTGCAGCTGTCGGTGGACGGCACGCCGCCGGTCAACTTCGGCCCGGCCAATACCGCGATCCTGCTGGTAGCCTCGCGCATCGTCGATTTCTACACGCTGCTGGGCAACGAAGCCTACGCCGACGCGCAGGATCCGACTATAGGCATCACCACCAACGACGGCAACTTCTCGCTGGCGCCGAGCATCTTCAACTTCCAGAACCAGTTGGCATCGCTTCTCGATGAGGAACTGGTGCTGCTCCGCGGCCGCGATACCACCAACGGCCCGGTCACGGCACGACCCGTATACAACCGGCTGTTCTGGAACTTCACCACCGGCGACGGCGAGGTGGCATACGCGCAAAGCTACAACATCTCCGACCAGAACTTCGACGGCGTGATCGACGAGTTCGACGCGCGCATCCAGTTCCCGCAGGGTCACGGCGACGCGTGGGGCCATTACCTGACGGCCAACAGGATGTATTACGACCTGATTCGCCACCCGTTCTATACCTGGGAGCCGAGAACCGAGTCCATCCTGGTCGCGGGCGTGCCGATCGAGGTCGATTTCCTCGACGAGCGCCAGTTTGCCGAGACCGCGGCGGCCAAGGCGCGCGCCGGCGCCGAGATCGTCGACCTGACCTATCGAAACCGCTACGTGGCGGATCCGCAGGGTCAGTACCAAGGCTATACCGACACCAATACCGAGCGGGCCTGGGGTTTGTCGGAGTGGGGTCGCAGGGCCGGGATGGGGGCTTATTTCGACTGGGTGACCACCAACTCGATCATTCCATCGGAAGACACGGATCCGAACAACGTCGGCATCCGCAGAATCGATCGCTCCACGATCCGCGAGTTGGGCGAAATCGCCAGCCATTACAGTTCCATCCAGGGCCAGGTAGACGAGGCCGATGCCGGTCTCAACCCGCTGGGCCTGGCGACCGGCGTCGTTCCATTCGATATAGACCCCTCACAACTGGATCGCTTCAACAAGACCCAGTTCGAGCAGGTTGCCGACCGCGCCATGTCCGCATTGCAGAATGCTGTCAAAGTCTGGGATTATGCGAACGAGTTGAACAACCAGCTCAGGCGCAACCAGAACACCGTCGACGACCAGCGCCGTGCGGCGAATGCCCAGGAAAACGATTTCAGCAACCAGCTGATCGAGATCTTCGGCTATCCGTATGCCGACGACATCGGCCCCGGAGGCACTTACCCCGCAGGCTACAACGGTCCGGACATGTATCACTACATGCTCATCGACGTGCCGCAACTGGCCGGAACCATGTTCGATTTCGACAACGGCGATGCGGTCACCGGCGGCAGCTTCGAAATCGGGAAGATCGGACAGTTCACCGGCGTTTACACCCCGTCGGCCAACGGCGTGAACTTCTTCGACATGAAACCCGAAGCCGACCGCAACGCAACAAACCTGGATGGGGTCGAGTGCTCGGAGGAAGCGACCAGTTCGGGCTGTGCGCTCGGGGAACTCAATATCACCGGTGCCGACAGCCTGGAAGTGACGACCACGACCATCGAGTCGCCGGATATCGGCTTCTGGCAGACCAAGGATCCGAGCTGGACCGGACAGCGACGTGCGCCCGGCAAGCTTCAGCAGATCCTCCAGCAAATGTTGCAGGCTCGGATTGCGCTGCAGCAGAGCCTGCTCGAGTACGACCGCCTGCGACTCGAAATCGAGGCCCAGATCGATACCGT
Source organism: Wenzhouxiangellaceae bacterium (assembly GCA_035269245.1). GTDB lineage: Bacteria > Pseudomonadota > Gammaproteobacteria > Xanthomonadales > Wenzhouxiangellaceae. The sequence goes on from DATFJJ010000122.1 coordinate 2,262, forward strand.
GCAGGCGACGTTCAACATCCAGGCCGACAACCTGAAGATCGCCAATGTCCAGCGTAACGAATTGCTCGGCCTGACGATCACGACCGAAATCATGAAGAACAGCGCAATCGTTGCACGGCGGGTCGGCGCAATCGTGGATTCGACCTTCGAGGCTACAGTCGAATGTGTGCCAAAGAGTCTGATCGCGGGCCTGGCAGCCGGCGGCGACATCGCGTCGACGGCCCGCTGCGCCGTCAAGGCCGGCGGCAGCGTTGCTGTGGCCGTTCTCGACACGGTCGCCGACGGCCTGGATATTGCATCCAATGCAACCGATGCGGCCAAGGAAGATCGCTCCCAGCTGGCCGGCATCCGTACCCAGTTCAACGATGCCAACCTCGACCTGTTCAACGCCAAGGGCGTCATTGACGAACTGATTCGGAAGGAACCCATTGCGCGTGCCGAAATCTTCGCCCGAGCCGAAGCGATCAAGCAGCTATTGGGTAATTACCAGGCCACGCTGGCCGAAGGCCTGAGAGTCTGGGAACGCAACCTGACTTTCAGGCGTGCAGGTGCTGCCGAGACCCAGGAATACCGCTACCAGGATCTGGCCTTCCGGATTTTCCGCAACGATGCGCTGCAGAAATACCGCGCAGCGTTCGACCTGGCCGCGCGCTACGTCTATCTCGCCGCTTCTGCCTACGATTACGAGACCAACCTGCTCGGCAGCGACGGGCAGGCCGGCCAGCAGTTCCTGACCGACATCGTGCGCCAGCGCAACCTGGGCCAGATCATCGACGGACAACCGCTGCCGGGGCAGGCCGGGCTGGCCGACTCCATGGCCCAGCTCAAGCTGAACTTCGACGTACTCAAGGGCCAGATGGGCTTCAACAACCCGCAGGTCGAGACCAACCGGTTCTCGCTCAGGCGCGAGCTGTTCCGGATCCCGGACGGACCGGAAGGCGACGAGCTCTGGCGTCAGCGGCTGGAAGAATCGCGTGTCGACGACCTCTGGCAATCGCAGGAATTCCGGCAGTACGCGCGACCGTTCGCGCCGCAGTCGGCCGGACCCCAGCCGGCGCTGGTCATCGAGTTCACGACCAATGTGACGTTCGGCCTGAACTACTTCGGCTGGGAGCTCGGCTCGGGCGACAGCTCATACGACTCCAGCCAGTTCGCGACCCGGATTCGCTCGGTCGGCACGTGGTTCAAGGACTACGCCGGTCTGCCGCTGGCCGAAACGCCGCGCGTCTATTTGTTCCCGACCGGTGCCGATGTCTTGCGCTCCCCGGATGCGAACAACTTCGAAACGCGCGACTGGCAGATCGTCGATCAGGCGATCCCGATTCCGTTCCCTGTGGGTGACCAGGACCTGGAGCGGTTCGACTGGCTGCCGATCACCGACAACATCAGCGGATCACCGACGGCAATCCGTCGCTACGGTCGATTCCCGGCATTCAACTTCACCGAGCCGTTCGACGACAGCCAGGCGATTGCCGACAGTCGGCTTGTGGGTCGATCGGTCTGGAACAGAAAATGGCTGCTGATCATTCCGGGCGGCACGTTCCTCGCCGATCCGGAAGAAGGGCTCGAGACCTTCATCAACGGTCAGGAAGTGCCGGGTTCCACGAACCGCGACGGGCAGGGCGTCGATGACATCCTGATCTTCTTCAAGACCTACGCCTACTCGGGGTTGTGATCATGAATCGTCTTGTAAATGTGAATCGTCTCGTGCCGGTGCTTATCGGTGCCGCGCTGGTCGCAACCGCCGCCAGTGCACGCATCGAGGCCCCCGACCACGTCATCTACGGCAACGCCACGTTGTTCGGCGACCCGGTGGCGCCGGGCCAGGAGATCGAGCTTCGATCGACGGCCACCGGCGAACTGCTGACCAGCTACGAGCTGGGCAGCGATACCCGGCTGGGCGACCAGTTCGCGCTGCGCATTCCGATGGACGCGGTCAACCCGATCATCGACGGCCGGGCACGCCCGGGCGACCCGGTCAAGATCTTCATCAACGACGTGCTGTCGGCCGAGACCACGGTCGGGCCCGAAGGCATTGCGGTGCGGCTGGATATCGACCCGCAGAACCTCGGTTCGGGTCCGAGCCTGGACATTACCGACGTCCAGGTCTTCGAGGGCAACGCCGGCACCACGCCGGTGGTGTTCGACATTTCGCTCAACACCACCAGCCCCGACGGCGACGTGGTGCTGTTCTGGGAGACCAGTGACGACACGGCCACCGGCGGCGCAACCTGTGCCCCCGGCATCGATTACCTGGAACGCAGCAGCTCGCTGGTGCTGGCACCGGGTGACCTGAGCGGCTCGATCACCGTCCAGGTATGCGGCGACGGCGTCATCGAAGACACCGAGCATTTCCAGTTGGCGCTCACCAGGGTGCAGGGCGGCGTCCTTGCGCGTCGGTCCGCCACCGTGACCATCATCGACGACGACGACGTGCCGGCCCTGCGGGTGGCCGACGTGACCATCCTGGAGCCCGCCGCGGGCACGACAACGCAGGCGGTGTTCACACCGACGCTGAGCAAGAACTCCGGTTTCGAGGCGCGCTTCAACTACACGACAGAGCCGGTCAACGCGGTTCCGAATATCGACTATCTGAGCACCAGTGGCTCGGTGACGATTCCGGCAGGCGAGCTGCAGGCCGATATCCCCGTCACCATTCTGCATGCACCCGGCGCTTCGGCGCCCAAGAGTTTCCTGCTCCGATTCAGCAACCCGTTCAACCTGACCTTCGACGACGACCAGGGTCTTGCGGTGATCAACGACCCGGCCTTCAAGCCCGCGGTGGAACTCGAGCAGGACGTCATCAACCAGCAGGACCAGGTGGTGGGTCTGGCCAGTCCCACGGCGCTGGCGCTGTCTCCCGACGGTGCGTTTGCCTACGTCACCAGCGAGGCGCTCGACAGCGTCCTGGTATTCCGCCGGCGCGTGGCCGACGGGCACCTGAGCCCGGTCGCCCGCTACGACGTCAACGAGACCGGATTCGAAGATGCCGCGCTGGCCAAGCCGCTCGACGTCATCGTCAGTCCCGACGGACGGCACGTCTATATTGCCGCCGAGGAGGACGACGCGGTGGTGGTCATGGCGCGCAATGCGTCCAATGGCACGCTGAGCTTCGTCGAGAACCAGGACGAGACCGGCGCCGCCGGCACCAACCTGGACGGCGTTCGCCGGCTGCGGATCAGCGCCGACGGCAACCATCTGTATGCGGCCGGGAGCACGGCCAATGCGCTGGTCACGTTCTCGCGAGATGCCGGCACGGGTGCGCTGACCGTCCTGGAAGCCGAAGTCAACGGTGCGGACGATCCCGACGACGTCGGCAGTACCGTGGAACACATGAGCCGGCCGGCCGGGCTGGCGCTGTCGGCCGACGGCAGCCAGGTCTATGTCGCCTCGCGCGCCGGCAATGCGGTGCAGGTATTCCAGCGCGACGCCGATCCGGCCAGCGCGGACTTCGGGCGACTGAGCTACGTGACCGCCTACCGCAACGGCGCGCTCGGCATCGTCGGTCTCATCGGCGCGTTCAATATCGGGGTCGGCGACGACAACGAGCATGTCTATGTCGCGGCCGAGGCGGAAAATGCGATCGTGCTGTTCGACCGGAATCCGGACGGCACGCTACAGCAGCGAACCGTCTGGCGTCACGAAACGCCTGAGCGCCCGGGTTTGATCGGCGTGCAGGGCCTGGCGATTTCACCCGACGGTCTCGAAGTGTTCGCCGGCGGCTTCGCCGACAACAGCTTGACGATATTCAGGCGGATTCAGCCCGACGACCAGGACAACCTGCCGCACGGCGACCTGGTCGTGCGCCAGACCCTGTTCGACGACCAAGGCGACATCCTGAACATGGCAGGGCCGACCGCGGTTGTGCCCAGTCAGGACGACGAGCACCTTTACGTAGTAGCCAACGAGGACAACGCGATCGTGGTACTCCGCCGGATCTCCCTCGACATCGTATTCGATGACGGATTCGGCGACTGACGATTGGCTGGGCGATTGTCCTGACCACCGTTTGTGAGCCTCCCGGGCCGGACCTTCCGGTCCGGGAGCCGTGTTTCGGTTGCTCAGGCCAGCAAAAGCGTTATGCTTGGCGTCCTTCGCCCTGGTGCCGGCCCTGGTCTCGTGAAACTTTCGAAGATTCGCTCTTGCTGCCCGCTGATCGTCCTGTCCATATGTTCGCTGACCGCCGCGGCATCGTCGGTTGGCGCGCAGGAGCAGCCCCAGCCACAGGCGCCGGAGGAAGACCAGGTCACCGCATCCGAGGTGATCGAACTGTCGTGTCGAGACGACCAGGACAGGCCCGCGAGCTGGCTTGACCGCACGCATTCATACCTGAGTCGAAAGCTGTGCGAACCGGCGGCCTGGTTCGATGGATTTTTCGGTACCGACCGTGCGTACGAGGAAACTCCGATCGGCAGTTTCGTCCGCGTGCGTAATTCGATGATCTGGGATGAATCGGAGAATTTTGGCCACGAAGTCCGGCTTTCGGCGAACATCTCGCTGCCGAGGGTTTCGGATCGGGTTCGGCTGCTGATCAGCCGGGACGAATCCATCGAGGGCGACTCGAGTTTCGACGACATCGGACGAGAGACCGGCGATGATGAACAGACCCGTCTCGGGCTCCGCTTCCTGTTGTCGGAGGCCGGGCGAACACAGTTCGACGCCGATGCCACGGTCAAGGTCAACTCAGGCGGGCTCAATCCCCGGGTGCGCGGGCGCATGCGCCGCACGGCAGGCCTGACCGATACCACGCTGGCGCGCTGGACGCAGACCGTTTTCTGGGAGCGCGACGATGGCTTCGGCACGATTTCCCGCGCCGACTGGGAATGGTTGCCGAACCGTCTGACACTGGTGCGTCTGACCGGCCGCGGCACCGTATCCGAGGCCTCGGACGGCATCGACTGGCGTACCGGTCTGGTCGGATTCCGCCAGCTCAACCGGAAGACCGCGATCCGCAGCGAGCTCGGCGCCTTCGGCGTGACCAGTCCCGATCCGGAAACCGAAGAATTCTTCGTCAACTTTCGTTTCCGTCGGTCGATCCTGCGCGACTGGCTGTTCTACGAGCTTCAGCCCGAGCGCGCCTGGCCGATCGACGAGGACACCGGCAAGCGCCGTTCGGACTGGCGATTCATATTCACGCTGGAAATCCAGTTCGAAAACCCGGCCATTCGGGATGAGCGGATCGATCATTATCGGGGGCGGTGAAACCGTCGGATCAGAAATTAAAGGCGGGATTGACCGGATTCGAGAAGCCGGGCAGGACCTTTTGCGGCTGATCAAGTGCAGGCCGCCCCGTGCAGGACAGGGCGGCCGGTGCGTCAATCGTTGACTGATTGGCCAGTTGAACCTTCTACGAAATCCCGACCGATCTCGTCGAACACCGCATCGACGTTGTCGTGGCTTCCAAGAAGAACGGACTGGCCATTATCGAATCCCAAAACAGAGCATTGCAGTGGGCCGCATACCTTCACAGCACAGCGCTGATCGCCGCAATCGATCCCCGAGAGGGATTCGACCGGTTTTTGTCGAGATGGCTTATGAAATTGATGACCAGAGCTTTCGCTGGAATCGATTTCATCGACCTCCCGCTCCCACGTAGTCACAATTGTGCAATCGGTCCCTTCGCAATTCCAAAGGGCGCAGTGCCCTTCATCACAGGTGATGATATGGCAGCCGCTCTCCGGGCACTCGAATACCTGGCTGAGCACCGGCCCGGAAAACAGGCCGGCAAAGATGAGAAACAGTGTCGCAATGACATATTGATGGCAAATCTTTTCCATGAATGCGTCCTCCAAAGTTAACTGCCAGTAAACCCTCGCAGCATTCATATTACACCCCCCCTCAAAACTCAAGCCACCTTCGCCGCCGAGGCATCCTGCACTTCAATGCCGAGTTTTTTCGCGATGGATTTCGCGGCTTCGCGCCCTTCGAAAACTGCAGTGACCACAAGGTCGGCGCCGCGGACCATGTCGCCGCCGGCGAAAACCTTTTCGTTGGTGGTCTGGTGGACGAGGCCGGAGCTTGCAGCGCCGATGCGACCGTCGGGCAGCGTTTCGATGCCGTTGTCGGCCAGCCAGTCCTGCGGGTCGGGGCGAAAGCCGAAGGCGATGATCACGACATCGGCCGGCAGGTTCTGCTCGCTGCCTTCGACCGGCTCGGGCCGCCGCCGGCCGTTGGCATCGGGCTCGCCCAGACGCGTCTCGACAAGATGGACGCCTTCAACCTTGTCCTCTCCGATGCCGTCGCCCACGATCTCGACAGGCTGGCGGTTGAACATGAATTCGACGCCTTCGTCCCTGGCGTTCTTGACTTCCTTGCGGCTGCCGGGCATGTTGGCCTCGTCGCGGCGATAGGCGCAGGTGACCGAGAACGCACCTTGTCGGATGGAGGTGCGCACGCAATCCATCGCGGTGTCGCCACCTCCCAGCACCACGACGCGCTTGCCGTCGACATCGATATAGGGAAAGCGGGGATCGCTGGTGCCGAGCACGCGGTGAACATTCCCGATCAGAAAAGGCAGTGATTCGACCACGCCCGGCAAATCCTCGCCCGGAAATCCGCCGCGCACGTAGCGATAAGTGCCCAGTCCGAGAAATACGGCGTCGAAAGATTCGATCAGTTCCGACAGTTCGAGGTCGCGGCCGATTTCAACGCCCAGCCGGAACTCCACGCCCATGCCTTCGAGAATCTCGCGCCGGGTCTCGACGATGTGCTTTTCGAGCTTGAACGGCGGAATGCCCCAGGTCAGCAGCCCGCCGATGCGCGCGTTGCGATCGAAAACCACCGGCTCGATGCCGGAACGCGCCAGCACGTCGGCACAGGCAAGTCCCGCCGGCCCGGCCCCGACGATCGCCACTCGTTTGCCCGTGGGCTCGACGTGTGACAGGTCCGGCCGCCAGCCCTGCTTGACCGCCTCGTCGGTGATGTACTTCTCGATCGATCCGATGGTGACCGCGCCCAAACCGTCGTTGAGCGTGCAGGCGCCCTCGCACAATCGGTCCTGCGGACAGATCCGGCCGCAGATCTCGGGCAATGAGTTGGTCTGGTGCGAAAGCTCCGCGGCCTCGAACAATCGTCCCTGCTTGACCAGCCGCAGCCAGTCGGGAATGAAGTTGTGCACCGGGCACTCCCACTCGCAGTAGGGATTGCCGCAGTTGATGCAGCGCGCCGACTGATCCGCCGCCGATTCGGCCTGGTACTGGCCGTAGATCTCGTTCCAGTCGCGCACGCGAATGGCCACCGGGACTTCGGTGGGGTCCTTCCTCGGCGTTTCGATGAAGTGGAGGTTTGAGTATTCTTTCATTTCAGCCGGATTCCTCCAATCGTCGGCGATAGTGTCCTTCGAAAATTCAAAGGCGGTTTCGCCGCCAGCTTCGCTGGCTGATGCGACCTACTTTTGGTGCGGCAAAAGTAGGCAAAACCGC
>DATFJJ010000123.1:0-8723 GCA_035269245.1 Wenzhouxiangellaceae bacterium
CCGGCCGACGAGATGATCTGGGTCGGCACCATGCTCGGCGTGATGGGCACGCGGGAGCAGGTCGGCCGATTCGCGGTGGACAACAAGTTGCGGTTGCAGCCCAGGCTGCGGACTTTCGGCACCTTGTTCGATCCCGGTCGGGCCGGGATTTCGGAGGTGGTCATTCCGCCCGGCTCCAACCTGATCGGCAAGACCATCGGCGATGCCCGTTTGAGATCGCGCTTCGGCATCTCGGTTCTTGCGATCAACCGCGGCGAGGACATCGTGCGCGAACGTTTACGCGGCGAGGCACTCAGGATCGGTGACTGCCTGGTTTCGCATTCGTCCTGGCGCGATCTCTCGGCGGTGGCACGCGATAGAGATTTCATCGTTGCCACCGACGTGCCCAAGGAAGAGGCGCGCCCCCAGAAAGTGGCCCACGCCATGGTGTTTTTTCTGCTCGCCATGGGCTTGATCCTGTTTACCGAATTCAACCTGTCGGTGGCCCTGCTGACCGGGGCGATAGGCATGGTGCTCACCGGCGTGCTCAGCATGGACGAGGCTTACCAGGCCGTGAGCTGGAAGACCGTGTTCCTGATGGCCAGCCTGATTCCGCTGGGGTTCGCGATGGAAGTCACCGGTACCGCCGCCTGGCTGGTGCAGGAGATGCTCGCGCTGGTCGGCAACATCGGCGACATCTGGATGCAGCTGGCACTGGCGATACTGGCCACTGTTTTCACGTTGGTCATGTCCAACGTCGGCGCAACGGTTCTGCTGGTGCCGATCGCGATCAATATTGCGCTGGCCACCGGCGCCAATCCGGCAATCTATGCATTGATCATCGCGCTGGGCACGTCCAATGCGTTTATATTGCCCACCCACCCCGTCAACGCGCTGATCATCGGCCCCGGCGGGTACAAGGTGAAGGATTTCATTCGCGTAGGCCTGCCCATGAGCGTGCTGTTCCTGGCCGCCATGCTGGGCATGGTGAATTTGGTGTATTGATTATGTCTGATTTCGAACCATTGCCATGGCACGACGGCCATTCAGGCAAACCGCGCCGGGTCGGGGTGGAAATGGAAATGGCCGGGATTGATCCCGAGCGCATCGCGGCCGAAGTCGTCGACGTGGTCGGCGGGCAATTCGAATCCGAAAGCGCGTTTTCCGGCACTGTGCGCGATACCGAGTTCGGCGATTTCGGCGTCGAACTGGACGCCGAGGTTCTGACCTCCCGGCGATACCTCGACTCGCTAAAGGCCGTCGGCATCGAGATCGAGCCAGGCCAGTTGCGGAACAATCTGGAAGATGTCCTCTCTCGCGTTGCCGGCCTGGTCGTACCCCACGAACTGGTTTGCCCACCGGTTGAAATCGCCGCGCTGGGACGAATCGACCAGATTCGCGACGGGCTGCGCCGGGCTGGCGCCAAGGGAACCCAATCGTCGGCCCTGTACGCTTTCGGTCTCCAGTTCAACGTCGACATCGCCGAGCTCAGCAGCCGGCATCTTGTTTCGGTGCTGCGTGCGTTTTTCCTGCTGTTTCCCGAAATCTGCGAGCGCGAGCAGATAGACTTCTCGCGCAAGCTCACGCCGTTCGTTCAGCACTTCCCGAAGGACTTCGTTGCACACGTGCTGGATCCGGATTACACGCCGGACCTTGAAACGTTCATTGACGACTACCTGGCTTTTACACCCACCCGCAACAGGCCGCTGGATCTGCTTCCGCTGTTTGCCTGGATCGACCAAGACCGCGTGATGTCGGCGCCGGTCGAGCATGAATTGATCAAGCCGCGGCCGACCTGGCACTACCGATTGCCCAACTGCCTGATCGACGATCCCGACTGGTCGCTGCGCGATCCATGGTGCGAGTGGGTTCGCATCGAAAACCTCGCCGCCGATCCGGATGAGCTGGCGGCCGCTGCGCGCGCACGCCTCGGCAAATCCAGTGCGCTGCGGCGCTGGTGGTCGGCGTTTCGGCGCACGCTGGGGATCAAGTGATGCGCCCCAGAATCGGCGTTACCGGCCCCGATCGCGGCGGCGCGGCCGCATGGCTTTTTTCTGCGTTGGCGGTCTGGCGTGCAGGCGGGAGGCCGGTGCGAATTCGTCCATCGCGCAAAGTCTCTATCGAGCAGCTGGACGGACTGATCGTCGGCGGCGGCGCCGATGTAAGTCCGGCGCTGTACGGCGAGCATCGACATCTGCCGATGCGTGAGCTGTCGGACCCCGGCGCATTCGGCTGGCGTCGCGCTTTGGGCTTCGTGCTGTTCCCGCTGCTCTGGCTCATGCGCCGTTTACTGACCAAGAAGCATGGCGGCCTTGACCCGGCACGCGATGAGCTCGAACACGCCCTGATCGGCGAGGCCATCGCCAGGAGCATGCCGATGCTTGGCATTTGCCGCGGCATGCAGCTGATCAACATCGCCCTGGACGGCACCCTGCACCAGTCGCTGGAGGGTTTCTACGACGAGTATCCGGCCATCCGATCGGTACTGCCGCGCAAGCAGGTCGAACTGAAGCCCGGCTCCAGGCTGCAGCTCATTCTTGACACCCGCGAAGCCCGCGTCAACGCGCTGCACCGCCAGGCCATCGACCGCCTTGGAGCAGGCCTGGTCGCCGTGGCGCGCGAACCCAATGGCGTGCTGCAGGGGTTCGAGGCGGCCGGCGAGCGATGGCTGATCGGCGTGCAATGGCACCCGGAGTACTTGCCGCAACGCGCCGACCAGCGAGCGCTGTTCGAGGCTCTGGTGGATCAGGCAACCCCGGCGCGAACTCGATGAGCGAGCGTTCCACCCGACACCTGTCGCCGGAAAATTTTGTGGCTGCGAGCGCATACGCGCGTGAAGTATTGCGCGCCTGGCGGCTGGATGCGGACTGGCTGGCCGAAGAGACCGAGGCGGACGATCCGGAGCTGCCGGTTGAATCCCGTCTGCGTCGTTACCGTCAGCTCGAGGCCTTGCGCATCCAGTGGCTGGAGGTCCAGGGGCGACACGATGTGGAGCAGACCGGCAGGCAGTTGTCTGCATTGGCCTGCGAATGTCTCGAGCAGGCTTTGGCGCAGGCCGAGGAGATGGTCGCCCAGCGCCATGGTCGGGTGAACACCCCCCAAGGACGCCACGCCCGACTCGCGGTTCTGGCGCTGGGCAAGCTTGGTGGCGACGAGCTGAACTTCAACTCCGATCTCGACCTGGTGTTTTGCCATGGCGCGTCGGGCCAAAGTGACGGACGCAGACCCCTGGAGCCGCGCGACTACTTCAGCCGGGTGGTGCGCGAGCTCTCCCGGCTGATGGAGGAAGTCACCAGCACCGGGCGCGTCTGGATCGTCGATACCCGGCTGCGACCATTCGGTCAGGCGGGTGCCATGGTCTGGTCGGTGGACGCCATGGAGCAATACTTCATCAACGAGGGCCGGGCCTGGGAAAGATATGCATGGCTCAAGGCCCGTCCGGTTGCCGGAGACCTTGGGCTGGGACGCGACCTGCTGGCCCGAATCAGTCCGTTCGTATTCCGGCGGTACCTGGACTACGGCCTGTTCGACAGTCTCCGTGAGCTGCATACCGAGATCGAGACGCGCTCGCACCGCGAAGAGCTTCAGGACGACATCAAACGTGGTCCCGGCGGAATCCGGGAGCTCGAGTTTCTGATCCAGAGCCTGCAGTTGTTGCGCGGCGGCAGGGAGGCGACGCTGCGTACGCCCGGATTTCTTCCGGCGCTGCGTGCCGCGCGCGATGCAGGCGTCATCGACCAGGCGCAGACCGAAAAAGTGGACGAGAATTACAGGTTTCTGCGCGCGCTCGAGAACCGGCTGCAGGTAGTCACCGGTCGCCAGACCCACGAATTGCCGACCGATCCGAAGCCGCGCGCAGACCTGGCGGCGCTGATGGGACAGACGGACTGGGCCGCGCTTGCCGGCGTGATCGAGTCGGTCCGCAAGAGCGTTCGTGACTCGTTCAGCAAGCGTTTCGCAGAGCCCGGGCAACGCGCTGCATCGAAGCAGACCTTCTGGCCGCCGGCGCCTGAACTTCCGTCGCGGCTCGACGAGGCAGGGTTCGAGGATCCTGAAGCTGCGGCCGGTGCACTTGAGCAACTACACGGCCGGCTCGCTCGCCGGCCGCTATCGGCCGAGGGCCGCCGGCGGCTGGACCGCCTGATGCCGAAACTGCTCGATGAAGTGCTACAGCACGACAGGCCCGATACCGGGTTGATCGATCTTCTTGCGCTGATCGAAACGATCGCGCGTCGCTCGGCCTACCTGGCGCTGCTGCACGAACGGCCGCAGACGCTCGCCAGGTGCGTGCGTGTCTACCGAAGCTCGGCGCGGCTGGCCGAGTGGATCACGGCGAGCCCTCAGCTGCTCGACGATCTGCTGGCGCCCGAGAAGAGCCCGGATCTGCCGCGTACGCCGCCGATGCAGCCCGATGATGTCGAGAACAGTCTTAATTCGCTGGCCCGCTACCGCCAGGCAGGATTCGTGCGCACCGCACTTGGCCAGCTGGACGGAACTCTGGACCGTCCCGAAGCGCGGGTGCGACTGACGCGCCTGGCTGAATCCGTGCTGGCTTGCATGGCCGAGCTGTTCCTGCCCGAAGATGACCCGCCGGCCGTGATCGGCTACGGGAATCTGGGGGCTTCCGAGCTTCATTACAGCTCCGACCTGGATCTCGTGTTCCTGCACGAGCGCGGCGAGGCGCCGTTACGATCCGTGCAGCGGATGATCAACGCCATGCAACTGCCGCTGCCTGGGGGGAAACTCTATTCCATCGACACCCGGCTAAGGCCGAACGGGAACGCCGGCATGCTGGTGTCCACGCTCGAGAGCTTTGCCGATTATCAGGATCGTCACGCCTGGATCTGGGAGCACCAGGCGCTGATCAGGGCGCGTTGCGTTTTCGGCAGCGACGCGTTCAGAACCCGCTTCGATTCAGTACGCCGCAAGGTGCTGGCACGCCGGCGTGATAACGACGAGGTGCGCCAGGCATTGGCCGACATGCGCCGGCGCCAGCTCGACCAGCGCTCGGAACGACCGGAAAAGCACCTTCTGGGTGATATCCAGTTCATCGCCGAGCTCGGCGTGTTGCTGAACGCGGCCGAATCTCCCGACCTGATCGAGGCGCGCGCAACCATTGAGCAACTCCGGATACTGGCCGATCTGGGCTGGCTTTCATCGGATGCCAGCGAGCGTCTGATCGACGTGTTCAATCGCGCCGCGGCACTGCGCGACCGGCTTTTTCTTGAACGCGATTGCACCGATGCACTTCCCGACACGGCCCGACAGGCTGTCGAGGAGGCATGGGCCGAGGCATTCGAAGCACCGCGCTGAATCCGGCTTATTCATGAGCCGGGCTGATATCTACCCGACAGTAATATGGATTGCATTCAGAGCCTCAACGATGCGCCGAATCAAGGCGTCGCTCGCCGGCAAGGATGATTGCCTTGGCAACAGCGACAACGCCGAGTCGGGGCGTTGTTGAAGCGACTAACCGTTCGATATCCAAAAGAGAGGCCGTGCTGTGCATCCCCCCAGAGTGCGTTAGCGAAACTTGCTGTAGGATTGCCGCACTGGCGTTTCACCACCTCGCTGTCGAAATGCACAGTGCGGCTGAATACGATCTGTATTGCTGCCGGGTTAATAGTTGCAGGAATAGCGGCGGGGTGCACTAAAATGGGGTTCTCTCAACTACGGCTGGTCTGTTCGTGAACGAATCTGTCGACAATCACACGCCCAAGAAGCCGGCGAATACCGAAAGCCTGTACAAGGTCACCCGGGCCGACCTTCCGCTGAGCTGCCCGACCCCGGAAATGGAGCTGTGGAACTCGCACCCCCGGGTCTACCTGCCGATCGAAACGACCGGCCAGGCGCTTTGCCCCTACTGCGGCGCCCGGTTCGAGCTGGAAAACGCCGATTGATTATCCGCGCAACGCGTTCAGTGGGTAACAATCAGAGGCTCCCGTGAAGATTGACCCCGCCCGCGCGGCCGAGCCGGTGCCGCGCAGCAGCCTTCCAATCCGTGCCTCGAGCTGGCTGGGCCGGATCACCGCACTGATCCTGTTCCTGGGCCTGGCGCTCGGCCTGGTGTTGCCCAAGATCGCCGGCGGCGTATTCCTTCTGTTGGCCTTGATGGGCATCATCTGGCTCGAACCCGGCCTGGCAAGGCGGCGTTGGGATCTGGACGGACACGAGCGCCTGCTGATCTTCGCCGTAATTGCCTTCGTCGCGGTCTGGCTGCTGGCCTGGCTGGCTCACGGCCTTGGACCGATCGGTGGCGAAGACGTTGGCCGCATTCTCCGGCTGCTTCTGATCATCCCGGCGTGCATTTTTCTCGCTCGCGTGGACGGACTGGAGCGCAGCTGGTGGGCCGGGCTGGCGACCGGGGCCATCGTGTCCGGTCTGTACGCAATCGCCTTCGCGGTCGCCGGCGAGCCCGGAACCTGGGCCGAACGTGTCGGCGGTCCGACCAACCCGATCTATTTCGGCGGGGTAGTGCTGGCGTTTTCGGTAATGTTGTTGCCGCACTTGGCGGATTCCCGCGCCCTACCGGTCGTTCGCGCGCTGATGGCGATCGCGGTAATGCTTGGATTCATCGCCAGCGCGCTGTCCGGGTCACGCGGTGCCTGGCTGGCGCTGCTGCCGTTGCTGGTGATCTATCTGCTGACGCTGGGAACTCGACAGGCGCCATTGGTGAGATTTGGAATGCCGTTGACAATCGTCGTCGTCGCGGTCGTAATTTCGATGCTTCCCGGCGTTCCGCTGGGCCAGCGCGTTATCGATGCGTTCTCTGCGTTCGGCGCCGCAGGAGGCGAGATCGTGCGCGAGGACACGCTGGCCGTGCGTTGGGCCCTTTGGCAACTTTCGCTTGACCAGCTCCGCGACGCCTGGTTTTTTGGCCTGGGGCCGGAAGGATTCAGGGCCGCACTGGAGCAAGCCGTGGACAGGGGCAGTGTGCCGGCCTGGTTCCTCGAATACCATCACCCTCACAACCAGTATATTTCGGCGCTCATGATTGCCGGCCTGCCCGGCCTCTTTACCCTGTTGCTGCTATTCGGCGTCCCGCTCAGGCGATTTGCAATGTTGTGGCGCACGGGCCTGGAACGCACGCGACTGTGCGGCTGGGCAGGTCTTGCCGCGTTGTCGTTACTGGCCGTGATGGCCTTGAGCGAATCCATCTTCCAGCGCAACAGCGGCATCATCTGGTTTGCCCTGCTCCTCGCTGCCGGGCATGCCATGGTCAAGGTTCGTTACCGGGGCGAACTCGAGGCGCACCGGACGCCACGGGTGCACTCACTGAGCGTCATCATGATCTGCCGTGACGAGGCCGATCGAATCGCTCAGGCGCTGGAGTCGGTGCACGGCTGGGCCGACGAGATCATCGTGCTCGACTCAGGCAGCAGCGACCGCACACCGGAGATATGCAGGCGCTATACCGATCGCGTGGAAATCACCGATTGGCCGGGTTTCGGGCGGCAGAAACAGCGCGCGCTGGAGCGCGCCAGCGGCGCCTGGGTATTGAGCCTGGACGCCGATGAGGTGGTCAGCGATGACCTCAAGCGCGAAATCGACCTGATCCTTTCCCGCCCCCACCCGCATTACAACGGTTACCGCGTGCCGTGGCTGACCATGGCATTCGGTCGCGCGCTGCACTTCGGTCACTGGTCCCGCGCCCCGCTCCGCCTGGCGGCGCGCGACTCGGTCCGTTTCACAGACGCACAGGTGCACGAGAAGCTGGTGGTGACCGGCGGGCCGCGGCGTACCGGTCTGCTGGAAGGCCCACTCTTGCACCACGTTTTCCGCGGACAAGAACACGCTCGAGCAAAGCTGGCCGGCTATGCGCGCATCCAGGCCGCCGAAAGACACGCGGCAGGGCGCCGCGCGACGCGCACTGGAGCCTGGCTGCGGGCCGGTCTGAACTGGGTCGACAACTACCTGCTGCGCGCCGCTTTTCTCGACGGTCGCGCCGGATGGAAGATGAGTCTGTTGCAAGCGACTTATACGCATGAGAAATACGCCGAACTCGCGCGCCTGTCGCGTTCGGAAGCTCGCTGAGCCGGTACCCGACGAACCCATTCAGCAATAGGGATCTGGCTGGCCTTCGGGACGGGTCTTGAACCGACGGTGCAGCCACCAGTAGGCTGCTGGTGTAATGCGCACGTGGCGTTCCAGAATCGCGTTGAAGCGGGCCAGGTCTCCGATAGGATCGCCGGAAGGGAAAGGGTCGAGCGGCGTTTCCAGAATCACCGTGATGCGACCGGTCGCCGGATCCTTGCGCGGGAGCATCGGCACCACGTGGGCGCGTCCGAGACGCGCGAGCTCGAGCATGCCGGTGGCGGTTGCCGTCTGGATGCCGAAGAAAGGGGCGAATTCGCTGCGCGCGGGCCCGAGGTCCTGGTCGGGTGCGTACCAGAGTACGCCGCCGTCGCGCAGATGCCGCACCATGGCGCGCAGATTCTTGCGCGGGATCATCGCCTCGGCGTAGCGCGAGCGGCCGCGTATCTGGAGATCTTCCAGCACCGGGTTGTCGAGCGGGCGGTAAATGGCCCTGGCCTGGACCTGCTCGCCGAACAGCCGCGCCGCCATTTCCAGGCAGGTGAAGTGCCCGGTCAGCAGCATCACCCCCCGACCGTCGGCCCGCGCCCTTTCCAGGTGCGCAAGGCCGACCACCTCGCCGGTCGTGGAATCCAGCTTGCCGGGATGGTGCCATGCGAAGCTGATCTCGCCGACGGACTCGGCCAGGTTGCGAAAATGGTTGCGCAACA
>DATFJJ010000124.1:0-4688 GCA_035269245.1 Wenzhouxiangellaceae bacterium
GGCGCCATGGGCACGCGCGACTGCGAAGCGCTGCTGGCGGCCTGGCGTCATGCCGCCGACCGCCCCACCCGCGTGATCGTACTGACCGGCGGCCGCGATTTCTGGTCCAACGGCATGGACCTGAACAGCATCGAGGCGGCCGAAAGTCCCGCCGACGAGTCCTGGCGCAATATCAACGCCATGGACGACCTGGCCGAAGCCATCATCAACACCACCAGTCATCTCACGGTCAGCGCAATGGCCGGAAATGCCGCCGCCGGCGGCGTTTTCCTGGCGCTTGCCGCCGACCGCGTGTGGGCGCGCGACGGTCTCGTCCTCAATCCCCACTACAAGAACATGGGCAACCTTTATGGTTCCGAATATTGGACCTACCTGCTGCCGCGGCGGGTCGGCGCTCACGGCATCGATCAGGTCATGGGCCGACGGCTGCCGATGCTTGCGGACCGCGCACGGCAACTCGGCCTGGTTGATGCAGTCGGCCCGAATCGCCCGGATGATTTCGCCGAATTCGTGTCGCAGCAGGCACGAAGACTGGCCGGCGCAGACTGGCAGCAAACCGTAGAGGCCAAATCCGAGGCGCGAGCCGCCGACGAGACGCGCCGTGCACTGGCCAGCTATCGAAAGTCGGAACTGGATCGCATGCACCTCAATTTTTTCGGTTTCGATCCGTCGTATCACGTCGCGCGTTATCGCCTGGTGCACCGAAATCCGCACGCCTGGACGCCGCTGCACCTTGCGCGGCACCGCAGCATGGCCAGACCGGCCGCCATCGGAAAAGCGGGCCGGTGAGCGCGCGGACACGCCGCATCACGATCGGCGGGCGCGTACAGGGCGTCGGCTTCCGCCCGTTCGTCTACCGGCTCGCGCACGAATTCGAACTGGCCGGATGGGTATACAACGCTTCCGGGGTTGTCGAAATCGAGGCCCAGGGCCCGGAAGTCCGGCTGGGCGGCTTCGCACGCGACTTGATCGACAAGGCGCCGCCTCTGGCGCGCCCGGAAATCGTCGCCGACGCCTGGATCGACGCCGAGCCCATGGACGCTTTCGAGATACGCGCCAGCCAGGCCGGCGCCGAGCCGGAAATCCACGTGCCGCCCGACCAGTTTCTGTGCAACGACTGTCTGGCCGAGATGAGCGACCCAAAAGAGCGTCGCCACAGATATCCGTTCATCAACTGCACCCAGTGCGGGCCACGGTACACGATCATCCGTGCGATGCCCTACGACCGACCGAATACGACTCTCAGGGATTTTCCGCTCTGTTCCGACTGCCGGGCCGAATACACGAACCCGCTCGATCGCCGCTTTCACGCCCAGCCGCTGGCCTGTCCAGCGTGCGGCCCGTCGCTACGCTTCCGTGCCGGGCAACGATCGCTGGACGATAACGAGGCGGCGATCGCCGCGGCCATCGAGGCCATAGATTCGGGTGAAGTCATCGCGGTGCGCGGCGTCGGCGGATACCACCTGGTCTGCGACGCCGGCAACGAGCAGGCCGTGGCATCGCTTCGGCGGCGCAAGCGCCGACCGCACAAGCCGCTGGCCGTGATGGTGCCCATGGCCGGCGTCGACGGACTCGATGCCGCGCGTGAGATCGCCGACCTGGAACCCGCTGTCGCCGAGCGCCTGGCGGATCCGGAGCGACCGATCGCACTTGCCCGGCTGCGCGAGGATCATGGCCTGGCTCCCGGGGTGGCTCCGGGACTCGTCGAGGTTGGACTGATGCTCCCTTACAGCCCGCTGCATCATCTCCTGTTGAGCGGTCTCGGACGGCCTGTCATCGCGACCTCCGGCAATCTGAGCGGCGAACCGGTGCTGACCGAGCCCGACCAGGCGGAACAAAGGCTCAGCGGTATTGCCGATGCGTTCCTGCACCACAACCGCCCGATCCAGCGACCCGCCGACGACCCGGTGTGGCGCTTCAACAGCGGTTGCATGCGGCCGATCCGGCTGGGCCGCGGCAACGCGCCGCTGGAACTGGAGCTGCCGATGACGCTTGAATCTCCCACGCTTGCCGTCGGCGCCTTCCTGAAGAACACGGTTGCTCTGGGCTGGAAGAATCGCGTTGTGGTCTCACCCCACATCGGCGAACTGGACAGTCCGCGTGCGGTGGCAGTATTCGGCCAGGTAGTCGAAGACCTTCAGGCACTCTATGATGTGAAAGCCGACCGGCTGGCCTGCGATGCGCACCCGGATTTCCCGAACAGCCGGTGGGCACGCGATACGGGGCTGCCGCTGACGCGTGTCTTCCACCACGAGGCGCATGCCTCTGCGCTTGCCGGCGAATTCGGACTGGTGGAAAAAGATACCCTGGTGTTCGCCTGGGACGGCGTCGGGTACGGACGTGACGGCACGCTGTGGGGCGGCGAAGTGCTCTACGGTCGCCCCGGAAGCTGGCGGCGTATTGCGTCGCTGCGACCGTTTCGGTTGCCCGGCGGCGACAAGGTAATCCGTCAACCCTGGCGAACCGCCCTGTCCCTGTCGTGGCATGCGAACTTCGATTGGCCCGCCGCACCCGATGCCGACCCGCTGCTGCAGCGCGCCTGGTCGTCCGGCCTTGCCAGTCCCTGGACAACGGCCGCCGGCCGACTCTTCGACGGCGCCGCAGCGCTGGCCGGGATCGCGACCGAGGCCAGCTTCGAGGGTCAGGGACCGGGTTTGCTGGAAGCGCTGGCAACCCACGGCCGGCCGCTGCAGGCCCCGGTCCCGGAACTGCGTGAAGACGCTGGCGGGATTCCCAGGGCCGACTGGGCGCCGCTGATGGCCTGGATGGCGGATGCGTCCATTCCCAAGGCCGACCGCGCAGCCGGCTTTCATCGCGCGATGGGTGCGCTCGTCGGGGTAATTGTAGACAAGCTCTCTACCGACCACGTCTCCCGGCATGTGGGACTCACTGGTGGCGTGTTCCAGAATGCGTTGCTTTCGACGATTGCGATCGAGCAGATCGAGCGTCGCGGAATGACGGCCTGCCTGCCGTGCGCGGTGCCGGTCAACGATGCGGGAATCAGTTACGGCCAGATCATCGAGGCAGGCGCGTCGGGGTAAGACGCTGGACTTCAATTCCGCAACGCCGCGACGCTATATAATTAATTACTCGACATACCTACTATATATTCTTGAATTTTAAGGCTTTAAATGAAACTTAAACCTCAAAAGCTCGACAAGCACGTTCGTCTCGCGCACGGCAACGGCGGCCGCTACATGCGCGAACTCATCGATGCCTTGTTCGCAACCCGGCTGGGCGACAAGGGCCTGGACACGAGCGTTGACGCGGCACCTGTCGACGTACCCCAGGGTGTGCGCCTGATGATGACGACCGACGGCTTTACGGTAGACCCGCTTGAATTTCCCGGCGGCAACATCGGCTCGCTTGCGATCCACGGCACGGTCAACGACCTGGCCGTGGCCGGCGCCGTGCCAATGTACATGACCCTCAACGCCTTCATCGAGGAAGGAACCGAAATAAAGCTGCTGGAGCGCATCGTCGACGCCCTGGCCGCCGCGGCTCAGGAGGCCGGCGTCAAGGTCGTGGCCGGCGATACCAAGGTGCTGGCACGCGGCGAATGCGGCGGCGTTTACCTGGCCACCACCGGGCTCGGGGCGGTGCCCAACGATCTCGCGCTGGGTCAGCACAAAGTGAAGCCCGGCGACCGCATCGTCGTCTCGGGAAGCGTAGGCGACCACGGCACGTCGGTCCTGCTGGCGCGTGAGGAATACGGCCTGCGCGGCGATCTGAAATCGGATTCGGCGAGCGTTCTGCCGATCACCGAAATGTTGCTCAAGCGGCCGGGCCTTCGCTTCATGCGCGACCCCACGCGCGGCGGCCTGGCCACCGTTGCACTCGATCTGGCCCGCGAAACCGGACTGGGGATCGCGCTGGACGAAGAATCGATTCCGCTCAGCGAACCGGTCTCGGCGGTGTGCGAACTTTTGGGCTACGACCCGCTCTACCTGGCCTGCGAAGGTCGCGTGGTGGCCGTGATCACCGCCGAAGAGGCCGACGAAGCGGTCGCCGAACTGCGCATGTCCGGCATCGCGCCCGACGCCGCCGTCATCGGCACGGTAGGCGATCGCCAGGGCCCGGTCATGCTGACAACGGGGCTGGGCGGCCAGCGCCTGATCGACGAACTCGAGGATGATCCCCTGCCCCGGATCTGCTGATGACCGGGACATCTGCCGTTGAAAAGGCAAAAACGCGTTTCGCCGGAAAAGGCCGATCTCGGGACAAGTCGGGGGTCGTGCGCCCGCCATTCGATCAAAGTCGAATGGCCAGTGGCTGGTGACTCGTGCAAGACTCGGTTATCTGGATTCGAACATCGACGCTGGCTAATCGGGCCCGAGTTGCAGACGGGCCGAAGGACACGTATGGACTATCGGCAGGTTCACGACCGCTCACTTTCCAATCCCGAAGATTTCTGGGCCGAGGCCGCCGACGCAATCGACTGGGATCGCCGCTGGGACAGCGTCCTGTCCGATGATGGCGGGCCTTTCCAGCGCTGGTTCGCCGGGGGCAGACTGAATACCTGTTACAACGCTCTGGATCGGCACGTTGACAACGGGCGCGCCGATCAGATCGCACTTATCCACGACTCGCCGGTCACCGACACGATACAACGCTTCAGCTACCGCGAATTGCGTGACCAGGTCGCCCGGCTGGCCGGCGCGCTGCGCGCGCACGGCGTGAACAAGGGC
>DATFJJ010000125.1:0-9793 GCA_035269245.1 Wenzhouxiangellaceae bacterium
GGCATCGACCAGCGATTCGCGACAGCCGTAAAGGTTGTCGAACTTGCTCTTGGTGACCGAATCGTTGACGTTGATGGCCGGAAACTTCAGCGTGCCGTCCTTCTGCATGCGATACAGGCGATTGACGCCGGTGGTGGTTTCTTCGGTTACGCCACGGATGTTCTTCAGCGCGGCCGAGTACCAGCCAGGATTCGATTCGAGGCGCTTCTTGATCGCCTTGAACAGAGCCTCTTCTTCTTCGCTTCCCGGGTTGTCAAGAACGGAAGCGTCTTGTTCGGCCCGGGCACCAAGGTCCAGCAACATCGACGCGTCGCCGCCGTCGTCGAGAATCATGTTGGCGGTACCGCCGTCGGGCCACTGGAAGATACGGTGGGTGAATTCCCAGTACTCGGTCAGGCTCTCGCCCTTGTATGCAAAAACCGGAATGCCCTTTTCGACCATGGCAGCGGCCGCGTGGTCCTGGGTCGAATAGATGTTGCAGGACGCCCAGCGCACTTCGGCGCCCAGCTCTATCAGGGTTTCCATCAGCACCGCAGTCTGGATAGTCATATGCAGTGAGCCGGCGATCCGCGCGCCCTTGAGAGGCTTGTCGGCCGAGTATTCTTCCTGCGTCTGCATCAGGCCCGGCATTTCGGTCTCGGCGATCGTGATTTCCTTGCGGCCGTATGCGGCTTGCGAAAGATCCGCGATCAGGTAGTCGTTTTCGGTAGAAGCAATGCTTGAATCGAACAGCACGCCCTTGGTTACGTCTTCTGGCTTGGCACTCATTGGTAAAACCTCAGTATTCGTATTTGGGATTCGAAATTTTTTAAAGTGATTTCCGAGCGAGGATCGGGGCCGCAACGCCGTACGGCGAAGCGACCCGTCTCAACGGCCGTCGTTATTGTTGTTAAAGCCCAGCTGCCTGCCTCAGCGCCTCGGCGCGGTCGGTCTTCTCCCAGCTGAACGTTGTGAAATGCTCTTCAACCTGCTTGCCGTCCCGAACCACCTTGGCCGAGGCCTGTTCCGGGATACGCCCGAAATGGCCGTTGGTGGCTGTCTGGCGATACATCGGGTGCAGCAGATCGAGCATCTTGAGAATGCCGAACGGCCGCAGATCGAAGTGTTCCCGCACCAGTTTTTCGATCTGTTCTTCGGGAATCTTGTTGGTGCCGAAAGTCGTTACCGAAATCGAAGTCGGTTGGGCCACGCCGATCGCATAGCTGACCTGGATTTCGCACTTGTCGGCCAATCCGGCGGCAACCACGTTCTTGGCCACGTAACGCCCGGCATAGGTGGCCGAACGATCGACCTTGGAGGGATCCTTGCCCGAGAATGCACCGCCGCCGTGACGGGCCATGCCGCCATAGGTGTCCACGATGATCTTGCGTCCGGTAAGCCCGGCATCACCCACAGGGCCGCCGATCACGAACTTGCCGGTGGGATTGATGTGATAAAGCGTGTCGCTGTGCAGCCATTCTTCAGGCAGGACGGGCTTGATGAGGTGCTTGCGTACACCTTCGCGGATTTCGTCGAGTTCCACGCCGTCGTCGTGCTGGGTGGACAGGACCACCGCATCGATACTGACCGGCTTGCCATCCTTGTAGCGCAGCGTGACCTGACTCTTGGCATCAGGCCGCAGCCACGGCAACGGATTGTCCTTGTGCTTGCGCAGACGCGTGTGCTGTTCTACAAGGCGATGAGCATAGAAGATGGGCGCAGGCATCAGCGCGTCTGTTTCGTTGGACGCGTAGCCGAACATCAAGCCCTGGTCGCCCGCCCCTTGATCTTCCGGCGCCTGGCGATCCACGCCCTGGGCAATATCCGGCGACTGCTTGCCGATCATGTTGATCACCGAGCAGGTCTGGCCATCGAATCCGACGGTCGAGGAGTTGTAACCGATGTCGGTCACGACCTGGCGAATCAGGTCTTCGAGTTCGACATAGGCCGTGGTCGAGATTTCGCCGCCGACGATGACCGCGCCGGTCTTGAGAAACGTCTCGCAGGCGACACGCGCATTCGGATCCTGGCTGAGGATTTCGTCGAGAATCGCGTCCGAAATCTGATCGGCCATTTTGTCCGGGTGCCCTTCCGAAACGGATTCCGAGGTAAACAGGTATTCGCTCATTGGTTTATTTATCTCTTGATGCGGATAGAAAGATATGATTGTAACGCAAAGCTTGGGAGATTGCATCCCCGGTTTGGGCGGAACTGAGGTCGATGGTCGGTTTCCGGTTTCCGATTTCCGGTTTCCGGAAAAACGGTAGTCGGTGCTCAGTAGTCGGAAAACTCGCGGCCTCCGACGCCGGGTCGCGCTATCATCGACGCAGACCCCGGCGGGACCGCCATTGGATGCCCGAGCCACAGACGCTTCTGGACTTCAGCCTGATCGCCGTCCTGTTTCACCTGGTCATCTCGCCGCTGGCCGCGCTGCATGCGATGATGTTCAAGCGCGATTCCCGTGCCGCGCTGGGTTGGATCGCCCTTTGCCTGCTGCTGCCGGTCGTCGGACCGGTGCTCTACACGATCCTGGGCATCAATCGAATCCGCCGACGCGCCCGACGCCTCGAGCTGCCGGGTCTGCGCGTCGGATTCGAGCGCGGCCGCGGCCGCCTCCCGGAAAATTCCGATACGCCCGATATGTCGACCGAACTGCAGCCGCTGGAGAGAATCGGTGCGCGGTTGAGCGAGCATCCAGTCACCGCCGGAAATGAAGTCAAACCGCTGATCAACGGCGACGAGACCTTCCCGGCGATGCTCGAGGCCATCGATGAGGCCGCGCGGTCGGTATTTCTCTCGACGTATATCTTCGACGTCGACGAGATCGGCACCGCCATCATCGAGCGTCTGGCCGCCGCGCGCGATCGCGGCGTGGACGTGCGCGTGGTCATCGACGGCATCGGTCAGTCCTACAGTTGGCCACGCGCCACGCGCCGCCTTCGCAGAGCCGGAATCCGCACCGCCGTATTCCTGCCGCCGCGTCTCCTGCCGCCGAGGCTTTCGATCAACCTGAGGAATCACCACAAGATCCTGGTGGTCGACGGTCATACGGCGTTCACCGGCGGCCTGAATATCGGCGAGCGCCATGTTCTGGGGGAGCATCCCGCCAAAAATGCAGTCGCCGATATTCACTTCAGACTCAAGGGACCCGGCGCCCTGCAGCTGGAAACCGAGTTTCTGCGTACCTGGGAATTCGTCACCGGTGCGCCGGAGCCACCAGCACCCGTTTCGGTATGTCCGGTCGGCGAAATTCACACCCGAACCATGACAGACGGGCCCGACGATCACATGGATCAGATCACGCAGCTGCTCAGCGCGACGATCTCGACCGCAGGGGAATCGATCGTGATCGTGACGCCGTATTTTCTGCCGCCGCGCGAGATCGTCGGGGCACTCCAGGCAGCCAGCCTGCGTGGCGTGCGGGTCACGCTGATACTGCCGGAAAAGAACAATCTGCCCTATGTCCACTGGGCGACCCGAAACATGCTTTGGGAACTTCTCTATCAGGGCGTCGAGGTTTTCTACCAGCCGGCCCCGTTCGCGCATACCAAGCTTTTCGTTGTCGACGACCGCTATGCGCTTGTGGGCTCTTCGAACTGGGATGCCCGCTCGCTGAGGCTGAACTTCGAACTGCAGCTGGAAATCTTCAGCCCGGAATTTGCCCACAGCATCGCCAGGCGCGCCATCGAGGCGGCAGGTCGCGGCCGACGGGTTACACTCGAGGAAGTCGACGGTCGCAGCCTGCCGGTTCGACTGCGAGATTCAATGTGCTGGCTGTTTTCACCCTATTTATGAGGTATCGAAAATGTTGCATCTGATTTTGGGGCTGGCGCTCTTCCTCGGCATTCATTCGATTTCCATCGTGGCGCTTCCAACACGCAACGCCATGGTGGATCGCATGGGTGAATGGCCCTACAAGGGCCTGTATTCGCTTGTTGCCATTGCGGGACTCGTCCTGATTGTGTACGGGTACGGCCAGGCGCGCCTCGACCCGACCGTGCTGTACACAACACCCGAATGGACCCGTCATCTCGCCATGCTGATCATGCTTCCGGCGTTTCCGGCCCTGCTTGCAACTTATCTTCCGGGCCGCATCAGTCAGGCGCTGGGCCACCCGATGCTGGTGGCGGTGAAGTTCTGGGCGCTGGCCCACCTGCTGGTCAACGGCACGCTCGCCGATGTCTTGCTGTTCGGCGGCTTCCTGGCCTGGGCGGTGGCCGATCGGATCTCGATGAAACGCCGGCCTCAGCGCGACATTCCTCGTGCCCCGCGCAGTGCGTTCAACGACGTCATCGCCGTCGTCGGCGGGCTGGGGATTTACCTGGCTTTCGTTTTCTGGCTGCACACCGCCTGGATCGGCGTTCCAGTCGTCGGCTGAAGGTTCAGCCGCGTCCGAACAGCTTGTTCCAGAACCCCGAGCCGCCGGCGCGCGGCCGGGATTGGGGCTCGGCGTCGGGGGCGTCGTCGTCGCCGTGGATGCACGACATGACGAGATCGTCGATCAGCGCCGGCGTGAATCGGTAAGGATCGAACTCTTCCATGCCGTGGCGTTGCAGCACTTCGCCCACGATGCGTTCGATCGCGACGAATTTCATCGACCAGTGTTCGAACCGGCGACTCCTGATGGGGCGCCGCGTCAGCCGCCGCACGTGATGATGCCGAGAATCGCGACAAATACAGGCGTAAAGGCCGTCGACCACGTCGGCCGGGCCTTCGAGGTACTGAAAGAAATATCCGGCGCCGAAATGCAGTACTCCGCCAACGGCGCGGCGTTTGTTGTTGCGCCGGGAGTGGATCAGGATGCGCGTGACTTCGGGATCCACGCCGAAACCGCGCGGCGCACTGGGAAACGATGCAGTCGAGCAGTACGAAAGACAGATCAGGTCGGTGGGGGAATCCATGACATCTCGCGAGTTGCGGTGCGCGGAGCATAGTTCAGCTCTGTCGCAGTTCCGTCAACAATCTCCCGCTGCCTCTGCGTTGCACCCGGCACGAACCCCCTTTTGGTAGTATTCGCTCATCATGCGATATATTTTTTCTCTAGCCGTCGTGCTGTCGCTGCTCTGGCTCGGCATGTCAGGCGTATATAAACCGCTGCTGTACATTCTCGGCGCCGGCTCGGTCGCCTTCGTGGTGTGGATTTCCAAGCGCATGGATGTGGTAGGCGTCGAACACAACCCGGTGCTCTATTCCTGGCGGCTTCCGGTCTATTGGCTATGGCTGCTGTGGGAAATCGTCAAGTCCAACATCGAAGTCTCCCGCGCAGCGCTGCTCCCGCGCAAACTGGTCCGTCCCCGGGTGCTGAAAGTACCCATGAAGCTTGGTTCGGCGGTCGGCAAGGTCACCTATGCCAATTCGGTGACGCTGACGCCGGGAACGGTCACGCTGCTGCTCGAGGAGGATTATCTCGAAGTTCATGCCCTGCTCGAGAGCTCGGCGGCAAGCCTGGAATCGGGTGAAATGGAGCGAAAGATCGCCTGGCTGGAGAATCACAAGTGACGACCGTTCTCGTGCTCACGGCGCTGGCCATATTCGTCACGATGGCGCTGGCCCTGGTGCGGGCGCTGAAGGGCCCGTCGGTCTTCGACCGGATCGTGGCGGTCAACGTCATCGGCACCAAGACCGTGCTCATAGTGGCGCTGATCACCGCAATAAGCGGCAACGACAATCTGATCGACGTTGCACTGGTCTATGCGCTGATCAACTTTATCGCGATTGTGGCTGTGCTGAAATTGTCGCGGATGCGCGACCTGGCCGCCGCCGGCGAAGGCGACATCACCGATGGTTGAGACCGTGCTTGCTGTCGTTTCCGGGATATTCCTGCTCGCCGGCGGATTGTTCGGCGTTTTGGGAGGCATCGGCCTGCTGCGTTTCCCGGATTTCTACAGCCGCCTTCACGCCGCGGGCATCACCGATACGCTGTGTGCCTTCCTGATCATCGTCGGCCTTGTGATCCAGGCCGGCCTGGCACTGGTCAGCATCAAGCTGATGCTGATCCTGATCTTCATGGTGTTCACCGCACCCACCGCGAGCCATGCGCTGGCTCGGGCCGGGCTCGCCGCCGGCGACAATCCTGAGACCGTGGAAAGCGAGGCCATGGCCGTCGCCCCGCTCGACGCAAAGGGAGATTGGTCATCGAATTCCTGATCGACATCGCGCTGCTGATGTTTCTGGTGACAGTGGCAATAGCCATAGTGCGGGTACGTGATCTGTTCTCGGCAGCCATGCTGTTCGCCATCTACTCGCTGCTCTCGGCCGGTCTGTTCGCCATCCTGGATGCAGGGGATGTGGCGCTTACCGAGGCTGCGGTCGGTGCCGGCATATCCACCATCCTTTTCCTGGCCGTGCTGGCCCTGACCAGTCGCGAGGAGCACCCGGCACCGGGCACGAACCGTCTGGCGCTGGCGGTGGTCACGGTCACAGGCGCCTGCCTGATATATGCCGCCGGCGATCTGCCGGATTTCGGTGCGGCCGATAACCCGGCCCAGCTCCACGTAGCCCCGTACTACACCGAGCAGACCTACTCTGACATGGGAATACCCAACATGGTGGCGGCGGTGCTGGCCGGATATCGGTCGATCGACACGATGGGCGAAGTCTTTGTGATCCTGACCGCCGGACTGGCTGTGGTCGCCTTGCTGTCGGTGCCGCCCCGGCGACGACGCCGCAAGCCCGAACCCGGGGAACCGGAGGACAATACATGAGGACGAACGGCATTCTGCGCGTCATCGCGCGATTCCTGATTCCGCTGATCATGCTGTTCGGGCTCTACATCCAGTTTCACGGCGAGTACTCGCCAGGCGGCGGCTTCCAGGCCGGGGTGGTGTTTGCGGCAGCCTGGATCCTGTTTGCCCTGATCTACGGCCTGGACGCCGCACTTGCGGTAATTTCGCAGCGAGCCCAGTTCGTACTGGCCTGTCTCGGCGCGCTGCTGTATGCCTTCGTAGGGCTGCTGGGCGTAATGCTGGGCGGGCGTTTTCTCGATTTCCGCCCGCTGCTGGAATCGCCCCAGGCCGCCCAGCAGGCCGGGATCATCGCGGTGGAATTCGGGGTCGGTGTGACCGTGGCGGCCTGTTCGATGCTCTTTTTCACGTTTTTCGCGCGGCGCAAGCGTGAAATCGACGCCGTCGAAGCCGGGGGGGCCGACTGATGGCGTGGCTTGGGCATTTCAATTACTGGATCGTGGTAATCCTGATGATGATCGGCTTTTATGCGGTTATCGCCCGGGGCAACATGGTCAAGAAGATCATGGGCCTGAATCTTTTTCAGACTTCGGTTTTCATCATGTTCATCTCGGCGGGCAAAATCATCGGCGGTTCGACCCCGGTTCTGCGCGAGGGCGTGACCGTTTATTCCAACCCGCTGCCCCACGTGCTGATCCTGACCGCCATCGTCGTCGGCGTGGCCACCACTGCCACCGGCCTGGCACTGGCGGTGCGCATCCGCGAAGCCTACGGGACCATAGAGGACGATGAACTGGTGGACCCGGCCAACCAGCGGCCCGGTGAAACGCGGCTCGACGGTCACGCCGGGAAAGGCGACACGCCCCGATGAATGTCGTCGAATGGCTTCCGTTCAGCGTCCTGGTTCCGCTGATCGCCGCACCGGTATGCGCTCTGCTTCCGGGGCGTACAGCGCCATGGTTGCTGGCCTGGCTCAGCGCTTTGGTATCGCTGCTGATCATGGCCATCGCGCTGCCGCTGCTGTGGCAGGGCCAAGTGTCCTACCCGTTCGGCAACTGGCCGCCGCCCATCGGTATCGAGTACCGCGTCGATGCGGCCAACGGCCTGGTCGCGCTGCTGGTTGCCGCGGTCGCCGGCTTCGTCCTGCCGTGGGCGCGCATCATCAACAATTTCGAGGTCCCCGAGCGCCAGGGTATTTTCTACGCGCTGTTCCTGCTGTCCTTTGCCGGCCTGATGGGAATCACGCTGACCGGGGACGCGTTCAACGTTTTCGTGTTTCTGGAAATCTCCGCGCTTTCGACCTACGCGCTGATCGCGCACGGACAGGATCGGCGTGCGCTTCTGGCGTCTTTCCGGTATTTGATCATCGGCACAGTGGGCGCGACCTTTCTACTGATCGGCATCGGCTTTCTCTACATGATGACCGGCACCCTGAACATGGCCGACCTGGCCGAGCGGTTGCCCGAAGTACGCGATACCAGCACGGTTCGCGCGTCACTGGCCTTCATCCTAGTCGGACTTGGGCTGAAACTGGCGCTGTTCCCACTGCATCTCTGGCTGCCGAATGCCTACACCTTCGCGCCGAACTTCATCACCACCTTCCTGGCCGCGACCGCGACCAAGGTGGCGCTCTACGTCATGCTGCGGTTCGTGTTCACTGTGTTCGGCTACGACTACAGTTTCGTTGCTTTGCCGCTGACCGGGCTACTGCTGACGCTGGCGATCGCCGGCATGTTCGCCGGGTCGTGGGTGGCGATGTTCCAGCAAAATCTCAAGCGCATGCTGGCCTATTCCTCGGTCGCCCAGGTGGGATACATGGTGCTGGGTATCGCGCTTGCCACATCGGCCGGCCTGACCGCCGGAATGCTGCACCTGTTCAACCACGCCTTGATGAAGGGCGCCCTGTTCATGGCACTGGGCACGCTGTTCTGGCGGGTCGGCAGCGTGCGCCTCGATGACCTGGCCGGCATCGGCCGGGAAATGCCCTGGACCATGACCGCATTCGCACTGGCTGGGCTGAGCCTGATCGGCGTGCCGCTGACTGCCGGCTTTGTCAGCAAGTGGTACCTGATCGTGGCCGCGATGGAGGCCGGCCAGGCGTGGCTGGTGATCCTCATCGTGATCACTTCGCTGATGGCGATCTACTACGTCTGGCGCGTGATCGAGGCCGCCTGGTTCTCGGCGGCGCCCGAAACGCGGACACCCGTTTCCGAAGCCCCCCTGTCGCTGCTGATTCCGCTGTATGTCGTCGTTGCGGCCAATTTCTGGTTCGGCATCGACACCCGGCTTTCGGTCGGTGGTGCCGAGGCGGCCGCGCGTGCCTTGCTCGGGGGCAGTCCATGAGCGCCTTCCTGACCCAGCCGTTCACGGTCGTTCTGATGCCGTTCGCGGGCGCGGTCCTGATCGCGCTGGCCGGTGACCGCGACCGTCTGCGCGACGCAATCGGCTGGGTGACGGCAATCGCATTCTTCTTCGGCGTGATTGCCCAGGTGGGTCCGGTTCTGGAGGGCGCCGGACGGGAACAGCGGATATGGGAGATGCTGCCCGGCCTGGAAATCGCATTCCGCGTCGAGCCTCTCGGGCTCATCTTCGCGCTGGTGGCCGCCAGCCTGTGGCTGGTCGCGACGCTTTACGCCCAGTGCTACATGAAGGTGCTCGAATACCGTCACCTCGGCCGTTTCTTCGCCTGTTACGCAATCGCACTGGGCGCTGCGGCCGGCATCGCTTTCTCGGCCAACCTGCTGACGCTGTTCGTCTTCTACGAAGTGCTCAGCCTGTCGACCTACCCACTGGTCGCGCACTCGGGCACAGCCGCGGCCCGCAACGGCGCGCGCATCTACCTGGGCTATCTGCTGGCGACCTCGATCGGCTTGCTGCTGGTCGGCGTCCTGTGGGTCTGGCAAGCCACCGGCACGCTGGAATTCCAGCAAGGCGGCATCATCGCCGGCCACATCGAGCCGGGCTGGATTCCGCTGCTGGCCGGCCTGTTCATGTTCGGCATCGGCAAGGCCGCAATCATGCCCATGCACCGCTGGCTGCCGGCGGCGATGGTCGCACCTGCGCCGGTCAGCGGACTGCTGCATGCCGTGGCCGTGGTCAAGGCCGGGGTATTCACGGTGCTGAAAGTTGCC
>DATFJJ010000126.1:0-2905 GCA_035269245.1 Wenzhouxiangellaceae bacterium
GTCGGTGGTCTTGTACAGGCCGCGCTGGCCGCCGGCGTTCCACAGCGGCCCCTGGGCCGCCACCCAGGCGGTGTTCGAGTCTTCCGGGTGTATCACGATCTTGCTGATGTGCTCGGATTCCTGCAGGCCGACGTTGGCCCAGGTGGCGCCGCCGTCGTGGCTGACATAGACCCCGTCGCCGTACCCGACATGCCGTCCGCCGACGTTCTCGCCGGTGCCGACCCAGACGGTGTTCGGGTTCGACGGGTCCAGCGTTATCGAGCCGATCGAATAGGAACCCTGGCCGTCGAAGATAGGCTTCCAGGTGGTACCCGAATTGACGGTCTTCCAGACGCCGCCGGAGCCGACCGCCACGTACCAGACGTTGGGGTTGTCCGGGTGCAGCGCGATGTCGGCGATGCGGCCCGACATGAACGCCGGGCCGATGGTGCGCAGCTCGAGTCCGGCGAATGTGCTTTCGTTGAGCGCGTCCTGCGCCGAATCGCGCTGGCCGAATGCGTTGAGCGACAGCAGCAGACAGACTATAGCAACGCCGAATCGGCGCGCTGATTCGAGGATTGACTGGTTCATTTCTGGAAAGCTCCGGATCGATTGCGGGACTGGATCTGGCGGCCGCACCTTCCGGGTGGACGGTTCGGCATCGACAATAATCATACCAGCCGCCACCCCGAACGCGCGCCGGCCGGGCCGATCAGCGGTGGCGCGCGAGCCGTGCGCGTTCAGCGAGCGCTTCCAGGCGTTCCAGCCACGGTTCGAGCTGCGGCTCGAAGGCCCGCCAGCGCCCTATCGACCCGGAATGCAGCGGCTGGCGCACCTGTACGGCGCTGATGGTGTGCACCGGCCGGCGATTGTCGAAAAACCGCAAGCAGTCTTCCTGCCAGGGAAGGTCGCAGAACTCGAGCAGGCGGCGGATTTCGCGTTCCGGGGCGCGCACGAGGTCTTCGTAGACAAGATCGAGCACTGGCGGTTGGGCCGAATCCTGGCTGCGCTCGCAGCTGGCGACGAAGTCCTCGATTTCGTCCATGATGCTGTCCATCGATGTCGCAAAGGCCATCTCCGGCCGGATCGGGCTGGCGAAATTCGAAATGCATACGTCGCGCGGATCGCGGTGCATGCGAACGACGCGCGCGCCGGGAAATGCCTTTCCGATCAGTGCCAGCAAGCGGAAATTGACAGGTTGCTTGTCGATCAGTCGGCCAGGGCCGGCGGCGCCCAGGTACTTTTGGGCAACCTGCTCAATTTCGTGCCGCAGTTGCGCCGGCGATTCCGCCAGCGCTGTCGACCTCGCGATCCGGATCGCCAGATCGGGCATGTCCGACCGTTCGCCGGCAGCGGCAAGGTCGTCGTGGGCGGCTAGAATCTGCTCGGTAAGGGTCGTGCCGGAGCGCGAAACACCGACGACGAAGATCGGACTTGCGGGCTCGACTTGCAGCGATTCGATCTGGCCGAGTCGAGCGTCGAGTTGGTCTGCCGCCTGTTTCAGGGCCTTCTGGTCGCCATCGAGAGCGCGACTTGCAGCGATTCTGGCCTGCGCGGCGTTGGCCGTGGAGAAATGGTCGAAGGCTTGCCCGGCATCGCCGCGCGCTTCGAGCAAGGCGCCAAGTGCGAAACCGCGGTGAACTGTCGATTGATCGTCCGGGGTTGGGATCTGTTCGAGTGCTTCGAGCAACGAGTTGTCGATCGCGGTGGTGCGGAGGTCGCCCAGCGTGCGCAGCGCGACCAGCGAATCCGGGCGAAGATCCAGCGCCCGCAACGCATGTTCGAGCGCGCCGGCGGCGTTTCCGGTCTGAAATGCGAGTCGAGACATCTGCTCGTGGGCAAGCGGATCGTCCGGCCGAGCCTGGAGGACGCGTGCGAGCGCCGATTCGGCATCCTCGGCCCGGCCCAGCATCAGGTTGTAGTTGGCGAATTCAAGCAGGCAGTCGGGGTCGTCCGGGGCGGCCGACAGGGCCGAGCGCGCCAGCGTGAGTGCCTTGGAGAATTGACGCGCATCGGCGCAGCTTCGAGCCCAGTCGCGAAGCACGGACTGGGCAAGTTCGGGCTCTAGTTGCTCGACCTGCCTCAGGCATTGCTGGGCCACGTCCTGCATGCCACCGCAGATCGCGACCGCGCCGGCCAGTCGAAACACCTGCTCGGTGACACCGTGGCTCGTCCTCAGTGCCCGGACTTCCCGCATCGCCGATTCGTACTCGCCGACCCGGATTCGATGGCGAATTTCGCTCTCCACCACCGCCAGTCTTTCGGATTCGTTCATGCCGTTTTTCCCGGCCGGCCAGCGGCGAATTCAAAGGCCTGTTTCGCGGCGCCCCGGGTCAAGGTGCCTCCATGACAGGCGGGCGAAAGCCGCCGGCGGCGTGCTCGTAGCCGCTGGCGATCTCGACCAGTACGGGCTCGCTGAATTTCGCGCCGAAAATCGACAGCCCGACCGGCATGCCGTGCACCTGGCCCATCGGGACGGTGATGTTCGGATAGCCGGAAATCGCGGCCAGCGAGGAGCTGCCGCCGATGAAGTGGTCGCCGTTGATCAGGTCGATGGTCCAGGCCGCTGAGCCGGTCGGCGCGATCAGCGCGTCGAGGTCGTGCTCGGCCAGCAGCTTGTCGATGCCGTCGGCGCGGGTGGCCTGGTGGGCGGCCGCAAGCGCCTCCTTGTAGGCTTCGTCGCTGAGTGGGCCCTTGGCCTGGGCCTGCTCGAAGATCTCCTGGTCGAACCACGGCATTTCGGCCTCGGCGTTGTTGCGGTTGAATTCGATCAGGTCGGCCAGCGTCATCTGCGAAAGGTCCGGGTCGGGCAGGTCGGCGAGATAGGCGTTCAGGTCGTGCTTGAATTCGTACAGCAATACGTCGTAGGCCTTGCCGAAGAAGCCGTCCGGCGTCTGCCACTCGATTTCGTCGACGATCTCGGCAC
>DATFJJ010000127.1:0-2054 GCA_035269245.1 Wenzhouxiangellaceae bacterium
CGATCTCGTCCATCATCGCTTCGTCGATCGCGAGACGACCCGCAGTATCGATGATCAGCACATCGGCAACGTTGCGGCGGGCTTCCGTGACCGCAGCCTCGGCGATTTCCACAGCGTCGTTGGTCGACGGGTGACGATAGAACGCGGCGCCGGCCTGCCCGGCTACGGTTTCGAGCTGATCGATCGCCGCCGGACGATAAATGTCGGCGGAAGCAACCATCACATTCTTGCCGTGGCGCTCGGCGATGAATTTCGCCAGCTTGCCGGTGGTGGTGGTCTTGCCCGCGCCCTGCAGGCCGGCGAGCAGAATCACCACCGGGGCCTGCCGATTCAGTGCCAGCGGCGCGGAATCGCCGCCAAGGACCTGGACAAGTTCGTCGTGGACGATCTTGATCAATGCCTCGCCGGGCTTGAGACTGGCGAGCACGTTCTGGCCGAGCGCCTTTTCGCGAACCCGGTCGATGAACGTCTTGACCGCCGGCAAGGCGACGTCCGCCTCCAGCAGCGCCCGGCGCACGTCTCTCAGCGCCTCGGCGATATTGTCTTCGGTAAGTTTGCGGCCCCTCAGACGATTCAGCGAATCGCCCAGCCTCTGACTGAGTTGATCGAACATGGAATAGTTGGGTTTGGTGCCTATCGAGATTATACTGACCCGCTGACCGGTACTGAGCAGGCAAGCCGTTGAATCTTTCCTACACGCTACAAATCGCTGCGCCGCTGCTTTACCTGGCGGCGACAGTGGCCATCGGCTACGGCATCCACCGCGATCGCACAGCCTTGAAGCGCGCCGGCGTCGCGGTTGCGATCATCGGCGTTGTGCTGCACGCGCTTTCATTCTGGATCGAGCTTTCATACCTCGGCGGGCCCAGTGCGGATTTCTTCAGCGCGCTCTCCCTGGTCTCGCTGCTGATCCTGGTGGTACTGCTGCTCTCCATGCTCCGGTATCCGGTGCTCGAGATTCTGCCGCTGGCCCTGCCCGGCGCCGCCTTCATGGTAGTGCACAAACTGATCATCTCGCCCAATCCGGTCGCGCTGGAAACCGGCTCGGTCATGCTCGACGTCCACGTCACCGCATCGCTGCTGTCCTACAGCCTGTTGAGTATCGCCGCGATTACCGCGCTGTTCATCGCCGTGCTGCACAATCTTCTGCACCGCCACAAGGGCGCAATACTGATCGAGATCCTGCCGCCGCTTGTGGTGATGGAAAACATGCTGTTCAAGATGATTCTGGCTGGCTGGCTGATACTTTCCCTGAGTCTGGCCACGGGCCTGATCTTCGTGGACAACCTGTTCGCCCAGCATCTCGCACACAAGACGTTCCTGTCGATCACCTCCTGGCTGGTGTTCGGCATGCTGCTGGCCGGGCGCTGGCGCTACGGCTGGCGCGGCATGCGCGTGGTCCGGCTTTGCCTGATTGGCATGGCGATCCTGCTTCTGGCCTATTTCGGCAGCAAGGCCGTGCTTGAACTGATGCTGGACCGACGCTGGCAGGCTGGCTAGCGATCCCCATCGGCGCGCCCATGAGCTTCCCGGAACCCTCGGTGCAGGCGAACGCAACGCCGCATCCGGCAGTCCGTCTCGCTGCACTGATCAACCCGCTCAGCTTCCGCATGAGCCTGCGCGATCGGGCCGCGCGCAGCGCAGCTCGGGTTCGCGAGCATGGCGGACAAGTCTTCGAAGTCACCGACCTGGCGCATATAGAGGGGGCGCTGGCCCAAGCGCTTCGGCAGTCGGTGGAGTACCTGGTGATCGCTGGCGGCGACGGCACCCTTCAGGGGGCGGTCTCCTACCTGGCGCGCCACCTCGAGCCGGGCCGGATGCCCAGGCTCATCCTGCTCAGCGCCGGTCGCACCAATTACGTGGCCGAGGACATCGGCACGCGCAGCCATTTTCTCGAAACGCTGGAGCGGTGTCTCACGACCCCGGCCGAGCGTCTGCACCCGGTTGACCGTCCAACGCTCAAGCTGGAACATCCGTCGATCGGCGAGCAGCATGGTTTCTTCATGGCCGGCGCCATGGTCGACGAGGTGATCCGTTACGTTCACCGCTGGCAG
>DATFJJ010000128.1:0-8486 GCA_035269245.1 Wenzhouxiangellaceae bacterium
CTGCATGCAGCGCTCGAAATCGTGGAACCTATCGTAGGACAGGTTGATCGACCGGCGTATCGAGCGCCCGGCGTTGTTGATCAGCACGTCGACCGCGCCGTGATCGGCGAGCACCTGCTCGCACAGCTTGTCGGCGGCCGCGAAATCGGCCAGGTCGCAGCTGTAGGTGAACGCGGTGCCGCCGTTCGACTCGATTTCCTTTTTCGTCTCCTTGAGTTCCGATTCCTTGCGAGCGACGACAATCACCTTCGCGCCGGCCTCGGCCATCATCAGCGCGGTCGCCTTGCCGATACCCGACGATCCGCCGGTCACCAGCACGACCTTGTCGCGAACGTGACCGCTCAGCGAGCGATCGATGAACAGTTCGGGATCCAGATGGCGCTCCCAATAGTCCCAGAGAACCCACGCGTAGTCCTCCAGGGGCGGCACCGAGATGCCGGACCCCTTGAGCGCCCGGTCGGCTTCGCGGGTGTCGAAACTGGTCGGATAATTGAAGAATTTCAGCATGTCCCGGGGAATCCCGAGATCGCCAAGCACCTGGTTGATGATCCGACGAACCGGCGGCAGCATTCCGATTCCCTGCTTGACCGGCTGGGGAATCAAATTGAACAACCTCGCGTCAATGCGCATCGACATCAGTGGCGCATGCGCGGCCTCGGCGAAAAGGTTCATCACCTCGCCGATCCTCTTCGGGTTCGGATCGGTCAGGTGGAAGCACGTGTTGTCCAGCTTCGGCTTGTGCGCGATATGGTCCATCGCTTTGGCGACGAAATCTACCGGCACCAGGTTGATCCGGCCGCCTTCGAGGCCCAGCGTGGGCACCCAGGGCGGAAGCATGCGCCGTAATTTCTGGATCAGCTTGAAAAAGTAGTAGGGACCGTCGATCTTGTCGATTTCACCGGTTTTCGAATGCCCGACCACGATGCCGGGACGATAAATTCGCCACGGAATCTCGCATTTGCGCCGGACCAGGCCTTCCGAGTCGTGCTTGGTGCGAAAATACGGATGGTCCAGCCCGGTTGCCTCCTCGAACATGTCCTCGCGGAAAGAGCCATGGAACATGCCGGCCACCGCGATCGACGAGGTATGGTGGAAGCATTTCGCGGCTACCGCCTCGGCGAAATCCATCGCGTTCTGGGTACCGTCGATATTGACCTTTTCCTGTGACTCGGCGCTGGCGGTGAGGTCGTAGACGGCTGCAAGGTGAAACACGTGCTTGACCTTGCCCCGTAGCTTCTCCGTGTCGGCCTTGGATACTCCCAGCGCCGGCTTGGTCAGGTCTCCGCTGACGGCGATCACTCGCTTGCTCGACTCGCTCCAGCGGTCAGCGACCAGCGCGTTGAATTTCTTCTTGGAGCCGCGGCGCACCAGAACGTAGATATTGCCGCGGCGCATGAGCAACTGGTCGATGAGGTTGCGGCCGATGAATCCAGTCCCTCCGGTCACGAAATAGCTCATCTGGGGGTTCTCCTTGGCTTTCTGCGTAAGTGGTAGCGCCTAAGAGTACCGGCGTTGGCGGTTCAACGCCAGCCCAAGATTGGAATTCACGTCCCCAATCGCTTCGAATTCCGACATCGAGGATAGCAGCACGTCGCCTTCGAACCTGCCCGGGACAAATCGGCACGGCGTCGGAGGCGGCGAAATCGTTGACCTTCCGATGCTCGCATGCTAATAAGAGGGTTTGAAACCAGAATCGAAAAAGGGAGCGGATAGTGAGTGATCTGAAACAGGAATTCGAGCAGGCATCCAAGCGCGTGAAACAGCTCGAGCAACGACCGGACAACGACACGTTGCTCAAACTGTATGCCCTGTACAAGCAGGGTGCGGAAGGCGACGTCAGCGGCGAGCGTCCGGGTTTCTTCGATTTCGTCGGCGTGGCCAAGTACGAGGCATGGGAAAAGCTCCAGGGCACCGACCAGGAAGAGGCGATGAAACGCTACATCGAACTGGTCGATTCGCTGACCGGCTGAGGCCGGCGCATCGGCCGATGCATGTCACGCTCTCGCACCCCGGAACGGATTGCCGAAACCGCGCTGCAGCTGTTCAACAGCTACGGCGAGCCGAATGTGACCACCAATCGGATCTCCGATGAGCTGGAAATCAGTCCGGGCAACCTGCACTATCACTTCAAGACCAAGCAGAGCCTGATCGACGAGCTTTTCGGTCGCTACGAGCAGCGCATGCTTGAACTGCTTGGCGGAGACGGCATCGAGCACGCCGACGTCGAAGACGCCTGGCTTTTTCTGCATCTGGTATTCGAGAACATTGCCGATTACAGGTTCATTTACCGCGATCTCAACGAGCTCTGCACCAGGAGCCGAGACCTCCGCGCCCGCATCCGGGCAATACTCAAGCTGTCGCTGCGCACCGCGTCCGATCTGCTCTCGGGCATGGAGCGCAGCGGCCAGCTCGAGGCGCAGCCGCTCGAGCGCGAATCGGTCGTCCGCAACATCGTGCTCATCAGCAGCTACTGGATCGCCTTCGATCAGGTGATGGAGCCGGAAGTCGAGCCCCGCCCCGACCGCGCCGCCATCCAGGTCATGAGCCTGGTCAGCCCCTACCTTCGGGGGCCGGCACGCGAACAGTTCGAACATCTCGCCAACGCCTACCGCTGATTTGCACAGCCCATGATGTCGAACGGGTTTCGATCGCGCATTCAGTTGGAACATAAAAAAACCCGGGCACGGGGGCCCGGGTAAAAAAGCAGCACTACTGGAGCAAAGTCCGGCTGCTTCGGGGTAGACCTCTTCAGAGCGGTGCGAGGCCGCTCAGGAAGATGAGTCGGAAGAAGCGCCCGAAGAAGCGGTCGAAGCCGACGTCTTCTTGGTGGTCTTCTTGGTCGTCTTGGTCGCAGGCGCGCTCTTCTGCGCTTTCTGAGCCTTGGAAAGCTCACGAACGCGCGTGTTGAGTTCCTGGACGCGCTTGCTCAGTTCCTGGATCTCATCGGAGGTCGGAACACCGAGGCGCGACAGTGCGCGTGCAACGCGTTCTTCAAATACCTTTTCGAGCTTGTCCCAGTTCGTGCGAGCCTGCTCGCGGGCCTTGCCCACACGGCCTTCGACATCACTCATGACCTTGTCGACGCGACCTTCGACATCGCTCCTGACGCCGCCGACGGCATCTTCAGCCATCTTGCGGCCCTTGCCTTCGAGCTTTTTTCCCTCGGAGACCAGGCGCTCGTAAAGTTTCGAGCTTTCACTGATGACCTGTCCGGTGGTTTCATTGATCAGCTTGCCGCCGCGACGGACGAGGCTGGTGCCCTCTTCCTGGGCCAGCGCAAATGCGCCGAGGCCGGCCAACCAGATTTCATGTGCGTTATCCTGCACTGTGCTGGTCGACTTGCGAGCGGTCTTCTTGCTGGCTTTCTTCTTTGCGACTTTCTTTTTGGCAGTCTTCTTGGCCATGTCGTTTCACCTCTTTCCGGTTTGGGTTTGCCCCGTTTCCGGGACTGTTGTATTGCAATATAGGCCTGTAATTTAGAGCTGTCACACTAAGCTGGCCTTATTCACCATTCCTTCTGCAGCGACGCCGCCAGGCCCGGCTCCGCGGCTTTTCGCTAGGTCGCGCATCCTCGCCGGACAGGCGAGTACGCCTCCGGTGCGCTCGGTCGCGAGACACCCCCATTTGCGGGCCCGACAGCGTCTCGCTGCGGACGGATGGTGAATAATGTCCTAGTGGGCCAGGAAACCACCACAGTTCTGCGCAAGGGGTGCAGTTCGGCGCCGCTGGCCTTAGAATTGCCTCAATCGAACTGAAGGGAGCGGAATTCATGGATACAAGCAATTGGGCGGAATTCACCGGCGATTCGGCGGCGTTCGAATATTCTGGCGGGAAGCTGGAAAAGGCGTGGGAAGAACTGCATGCCGGCGATCGGGAGCCCTGGCCGAAAGACGAGGCGATCCAGCAAGCCTGGCGCTCGTTTCACTGCGGAAATTTTGCCGCGGCCGTGGACGCTGCGCTTTCGATCGGCGATTCCGCGCACGTGGTGGCCAACAAGGCCTCTGGAATCTACGCCGACTACCTGGAAGAAGACGACGGGGTCAAGCAGACCATCTACACCGCAGGCATCGAGCGCGCCGAGGCCGCGATGGCGGCAGATCCCGACAATCCCAATTCGCATTATTTCCACGCCTACCACCTCGGCCGCTACAGCCAAAGCATTTCGATTGCCAAGGCGCTCAGCCAGGGGCTTGGCGGAAAGATCAAGAAGTCACTGGACCGGGCCATCGAACTCGAGCCCTTGCACGCCGAGGCACACACGGCGCTGGGCCTTTACCACGCCGAGGTGATTTCCAAGGTCGGCAAGCTGGTCGGCTCGATGACCTACGGCGCCAGCGCCGACAAGGCGATGGAACACTTCGCCGAAGCGATCCGAATCTCCGATGCACCGATCGCCTGGATAGAGTACGGGAATGGTCTGTATCTGCTGTACGGCGAAAAGCGCGTCGACGATTCAAACGAGGCTTACGAAAAGGCCGCCAGCATGAAACCGGTCGACGCCATGCAATCCCTGGACATCGACTACGCGCGCAATTCGCTGTGACAATCAGACCGGCAACGCGATTACCGTCAAAAGCCGGTTACACGAATAGCGCCACGTTCGAGAATCAGAAGTTTTTCTTCGTGACCTCCATTCCTTCGGCGTGCTCTTCGCGCCCGGCTTTTCGACTTTTCACGCTGCCGTAACAGGTCAGTCTACTGCGACGTTCTCCAGCCAGGCCTGGACATGGTTTTCGACCTCTTCCGGGCTACGGTTGATCTCCGGGCCCAGCATCATCACCAGGTGCAACAGGTTTTCGAACTCGATGGCGAAGTTGTCCACCAGCCGTTCGGGATCCGGCACAAGCTTGTTGTCGGTGATCACACCGCACGAAACCTGTTCGTTGTAGCTGAGAATGCTGATGCCCATGCCGATCGAGCCGCTTTGCGGCACCCAGACCATCATCTGGCCGATTTCCGAACCGGCCATGTACAGCGACTTCTGCGGTCCGGGCACGTTGGTCAGCACCGTGGTGGCCTTGCGCGCGAACAATTCCAGCGCGGCCGCCTGAACCGCCGCCGGGGCCATACCCAACGTGGCCAGCAGACCGAGTGAAACGGTGGCCTGCTTCGAGTTCTTCAGGTGGTGCATGTTCTCGGCCACCCGGTAGACGCGCGCCAGCGGGTTCGACTCCCAGATCGGCAGATCGAGAAAGACTGTGCCGAAATGGTTGCCCAGCTCGCGCGCGTGCTCCAGCGGCCTCAGATTGACCGGAATCGTCGCGCGGACCTCGAGTTCCGACGGGTCTTCGCCGTATTGGAGCAGGTAGCGGTGTAGCGCGCCGGTCATGATGCCGATCAACACGTCGTTGACCGTGCAGCCCAGCGCCTGGCCGATCGCCTTGACTTCCAGCAGCGGCAGCGGCTGGGTCCAGGCCACTTTCTTGCGAACGCCCAGCTTGCCCTTGAAGCGCGAAGAAGGATCATCCGACAGAAGAAGCATGGTCGCCAGCTCAGACATGATCTCGGATGCACTCTCGGCGTACGCGGTCGCCTGCGAAGGCTCGCGAATCAGGTGCCCGGCCTCTTCGACCAGTTTGTATCCCAGGTGCTGCACCGCGTCTATACCCTCACGTGCGGGCTCCATCAGCCGCTTGAAGACGTTCGACTCGCGCACGCGACTGCGCTTCCACTGCTCGGCTTCGACCAGCGCAGTCGACTTTCGGCGATCGGCATCGGTCAGCGACAGCATGACCTGCACCAGCGCCATGCCGTCGGCGTAGCAATGATGGATGCGGGTGACCAGCGCAGGCCCTTCGGCATAGTTCTCGATGAAGTGGAACTGCCACAGCGGGCGATACTTGTCCAGCGGTGTCGAGGCCAGCTCGGAAACGAATTCCTCCAGTTCCTCCTTGCCGGCGTCGCCCGGCAGCGCGATGCGCCGGATGTGCGAGGTCAGCTCGAAATCCTCGTCTTCTTCCCACCAGCAGCCGCGCGCGGTCTGCACGGCCTTGTGGCGGAAGCGGGGAAATGCGAGAAACCGGGAAGCCACAACTTCCTTGAGCGTTTCGAAGTCGACCGATTCCCGCAGCACGATCACGCCGGTGATCATCATCAGGTTGGTCGGTTGTTCCATGCGCAGCCAGGCAGTATCGACCTTGGCGATGGGCTGGCGATGCGGTTCGGTCACGGCGGGGCTTCCTTGGGTTTTATTCTGTGCGGGCGCCCGATTCTTTCATGCGGGCCCGGGGTGGTCAACTCTCGCGGGCCGCATCCAGGGCATCGGACAGCCTCCGGCATCCGCGAATGGTCAGCCTGGTTTTGACGCCCTTGACGTTGGCGCGCGGTACCAGCGCGGTCGTGAAGCCCTGTCCGGCCGCTTCTCGCAGCCGCTCCTCGCCGTTGTAGACGGGCCGGAGTTCGCCCGACAGTCCGACTTCGCCGAAGACCGCAAGTTCGCGCGGCAGCGGCGCTTCACGCAACGACGACTGGATGGCCAGCGCAACGGCAAGGTCCGAGGCAGTCTCGCTCACCCGGATACCGCCGGTGACGTTGACGAATACGTCCTGATCGTTGACCTGGATGCCGCAATGACGATTCATCACGGCCAGCAGCATCGCCAGACGTCCCGGGTCCACGCCAACTGCGACGCGCCGGGGCTGCGACGCGCTGCTCGGGGCGACCAGGGCCTGCACTTCCACCAGCATCGGCCGGGTGCCCTCGCGGGTGACCAGCACGCATGAACCCGCTGCCGGGTCCTCGTCGCCGGAAAGAAAGATCGCCGAGGGATTGGATACCGCCTTGAGACCGCCGTCGGTCATGGCGAAGACACCCAGTTCGTTGGCAGCACCGAAACGGTTCTTGACCGACCGGATCAGGCGAAAGCGGCTGCCGGAGTCCGACTCGAAATAAAGGACGCCGTCGACCATGTGCTCGAGCACGCGCGGACCGGCAAGCGCGCCCTCCTTGGTGACGTGACCGACCAGCACGACGGTGCAGCCAGTCTTCTTGGCGTACTGGACGAGCCGGGACGCGCATTCGCGCACCTGCGCAACCGCGCCAGGGGCCGACTGCAACGTCTCGCTCCAAAGGGTCTGGATGGAATCGATGACCATGAAACCCGGGCGATTGGCCGCCGCCGTGGCGAGCACGGTTTCAAGGCTGGTTTCGGTGAGGCATTCGAGCACTTCGGGATCCAGACCGAGTCGCCGCGCCCGCATGGCCACCTGGGCGGCCGATTCCTCTCCGGTGACGTACAGGGACTTGCGCTCGGCAGCCACGGCGGCCTGGGATTGCAGCAACAGGGTCGATTTGCCGATGCCGGGATCACCGCCGATCAGCACCACCGATCCCGGCACCAGGCCGCCGCCCAGCACCCGGTCCAGCTCGCTCAACCCGGAACTGAACCGCGGGGTATCGCCGGTGCGCACCGAATCCAGTCGCACGACCTCGGCCGAGGCCTGCCCGGTCCAGCCGCCGCGCCTGGAGCGGGTTGCGCCTTCTTCACCGACCGATTCGGACAGCGAATTCCACGCCCCGCAATCCGGGCATTGTCCCGACCATTTCGGTTGGCTCGCGCCGCACTCGCCGCACACGTAAAGAGTTTTTGCTTTCGCCATCGCGCTATTCTCGCAGAAGCGCCGGCCACCGGCGGGCTTGAAAAGTCGGTACACGAAGAGCACGAAGAAGGCACGAAGAGCACGAAGTTGCAAAGTCGGAAGGTTTTGTCGGGGAAGCTCTGTTCGAGAAACTTCTGCCGGGCTCGGCAAACGACGGCAATTGCGGGATAATCAGTTCATGCGAATACGACCGCCGGCAAGCATGGCATGAAACGCGAAGAGCAGCCCCTGATCGGCGAATCCGGCACGTTCCTGGAAACGCTGGAGCAGGTCTCACGCGCCGCCGACCTGAACCGACCGCTGCTGATCGTCGGCGAGCGCGGCACGGGCAAGGAACTGATCGCCGAGCGACTGCACTTTTTATCGTCGCGCTGGGACCAGCCACTGGTCAAGCTCAACTGCGCGGCGATCAGCCCTTCGCTGCTCGAATCGGAACTTTTCGGCCACGAGGCCGGGGCATTCACCGACGCCGGAAGCCGGCGCATCGGCCGCTTCGAACAGGCCGACGCCGGCACGCTGTTTCTGGACGAGCTGGCGACGACATCCGACGCGGTCCAGGAAAAAATCCTGCGCATTGTCGAATACGGCGAATTCGAACGACTGGGATCGTCGAAAACCCTGTCGGTGGACGTGCGCGTGGTCGGCGCGACCAACGAGGATTTGCCGTCGCTGGCTGCCGCAGGCCGGTTTCGCGCCGACTTGCTGGACAGACTCTCGTTCGACGTGATCACGCTCCCCCCGCTGCGCGAAAGACTCGAGGACGTGATGCCGCTGGCGGAGCATTTCGCCATGCGAATGTCGCGCGAACTGGGGCGCGAACTTTTTGCCGGCTTTTCCGACGGCGCGATCCGGCAAATGCACGCCCATGCATGGCCTGGCAATGTGCGT
>DATFJJ010000129.1:0-5138 GCA_035269245.1 Wenzhouxiangellaceae bacterium
CTGGCGATGAAGCACGGACTGGGGCTGAACAAGATCCTGGGCACCATCCACATCTATCCCACGATGAACGAAGCCAACAAGTTCGCCGCCGGCGAATGGAAGAAGGCGCGCAAGCCCGAGGGCGCCTTGCGCTTCGCTGAACGTTTCTTTGCCTGGCGCAGGAAATAGTTCCCGCCGAGCTGTCGGAACTTCCGGTCGGTGGTGCTTCCGCGAATCGTGCCGACAACCCCGGTAGGGAAAACTGCAGCTTGCATTTGGTGCATTGGTGTGCTAGTATACTACCACACTAAATGACCACCACAGGTTGCCGCCATGCCGAGCCCGACGTTCCGCCGTTCCCTTACGCTTGGTCTTGCACTGCCGGGCCTGTTCGCTTTATTCGCAGTCCCCGCGCTGACCGGCTGCGGCTCGGATGCAAACTCTTCCAGCCCACCGGAAACCGACGATGCGCCGGTTTCCATCCCGGTTGAGGTTAGCGAAGTCTCGTTCGGAAACGTCAGTTCTTCCTACGCGGGCACCGCGACCCTGGTACCGGAGCGCCAGACCACCGCGGTGGCCAAGCTCGGTGGTACCGCGCTTGAGATCCTGGTGGAGGAAGGCGATCGGGTCGAGGCTGGACAGGTGCTCGCCCGGCTCGAGCGCGATCGTTATGAATTTCAGGCCAGACAGACCGAGGCTCGCCTGCGCAAGCTCGAAAACGAGCTCAAGCGTGCGAGCGAACTGCACGACCGTGACCTGATCAGCACCGACGAATACGAGCGGATCCGATTCGACACCGAAGCCCAGCGCGCCACCAATGATCTGGCCCGACTGGACCTTGCGCATACCGATGTCCGGGCCCCGATCGCCGGAGTCGTCGCCGACCGGATGGTGAAGGTCGGCAACCTG
The DNA here is from genome assembly GCA_035269245.1 of Wenzhouxiangellaceae bacterium. Classification (GTDB taxonomy): domain Bacteria; phylum Pseudomonadota; class Gammaproteobacteria; order Xanthomonadales; family Wenzhouxiangellaceae. The sequence continues at coordinate 889 of DATFJJ010000129.1, forward strand.
GTGACGCAGAACCAGCCGCTGTTCATGATCAACGACTTCGACCCGCTATGGGCGGTGCTGCACGTGCCCGAGCGCGAACTCAACCTGCTCGACGCCGGCCAGCAGGCCACGCTGCAGGTAGCTGCGTTTCCGGGCGATGAATTCACCGGCGAGGTCCTTCGGATCAGCCCCGTGGTGGATGCCGAAACCGGCACCTTCAAGGTAACCGTGACTTTCAGCGACGACAGCGGCCGCCTTCGGCCCGGCCTGTTCGGCCGTGTTCAGGTTGTTCACGACAGCCGCCTGAACGTGCCGCTGGTGCCGCAGACGGCACTTTTGAGCGAGGACGGCGAAGTGGCCGTTTTCGTTGCCAGGAAACGCGACGACGGCGCTGGCTACACGGCAGAACGGCGTACCGTCAAGACCGGTTATGCCGGCGCCCAGGGCGTGGAGATCATCGAGGGTCTGGGCAAGGGTGAGACCGTGATTACCGCCGGCAAAAACGGCCTGCGCGACGGCGCCGAGATAAGGATCATCCAGTCATGAAATGGATCGCGGTCGCCGTTCGGCGCCCGGTGACGGTGATGATGGGCGCGGTCACGCTGCTGATGTTCGGCCTGATTTCGCTGGGCGGCTTGAGCGTCAATCTGCTGCCCGACCTGAGCTACCCCACCCTGACGGTGCGCACCGAGCTGCAGGGTGCCGCCCCGGCCGAAATCGAGACCTTGCTGACCCGCCCGATCGAGGAAAGCGTGGGCACGGTCAACAACGTGCGCAGCATCGATTCCATTTCGCGCACCGGGCAATCGGATGTGATCCTCGAGTTCGCCTGGGGCACGAACATGGACATGGCCGGACTGGACGTTCGCGAAAAACTGGAAGTGCTGCAGCTGCCGCTTGACGCCGGTCGGCCGTCGCTGCTGCGCTTCAACCCGGCCACCGATCCCATCGTACGCATGGGCTTGGGCTTCAAGGAAACCCCGGAGATCGAAACGCGCGCCCTCAAAGCGCTGCGACGGCATGCCGATGAGGAATTGAAAAAGGCCATAGAGCCGGTAGCCGGCGTGGCCGCGGTCAAGATATCCGGCGGCCTGGAAGACCAGATCCAGATCGAAATCGATCCCGAACGCATGGCCCGGATGAATATCGACGTGGCCGAATTGGCCGCCAGGCTGGCTGCGGAGAACGTCAACGTCTCGGCCGGGCGCCTGGAAACCGGCAACCAGCGCTACCTGGTGCGCACCATGAACCAGTTCACCAGCGTCGAGGAAATCGCCGGCATGATCGTCGCCGAACGCGGGAGTCGACCGGTATACCTGCGCGACCTGGCCGATGTTTCGCAGGGCTTCAGCGAGCGCAAGGCCGTGATAAGGCTCAACGGGCGCGAGGCGGTCGAGCTGGCCGTTTACAAGGAAGGCGACACCAACACCGTCGGCGTGGCCGAGGCTGTGATAGCGCGGCTGGAGTCGGTCCGCGCCGAACTGCCCGACGGCATGCAGCTGGTGGTGGTCGAAAACCAGGCGACCTTCATTGGCCAGGCCATAGATGAAGTCATCGGCAACGCCCTGCTTGGGGGTGTCCTCGCGATGCTGGTGATCTTCGCATTCCTGCGCGACTGGGCATCGACGCTGATCGTGGCCGTATCCATCCCGATTTCCATCGTCGCGACCTTTTTTCTGATGGCCAAGACCGGCATCTCGCTCAACATCATGTCGCTGGGCGGTATCGCACTGGCCACGGGCCTTCTGGTCGACAACGCGATCGTCGTGCTTGAAAACATTTCGCGTCAGCGGTCATCTGCCGAAGCCGGTGACGAATCGCGCGTCGGCGCCGCCATCCGCGGCGGATCGGAAGTGGCCGGCGCGGTTCTTGCCTCAACCCTGACCACCATCGCGGTGTTTTTTCCGCTGGCGTTCGTCGAGGGTATCGCCGGACAGCTGTTTTCCGATCAGGCTTTGACCGTGACCTATGCGCTGGCAATTTCGCTGCTGGTCGCCATGACCCTGATTCCGATGCTGGCCGCGCGCCTCGGCGGGCGCACCGGCAAGCGAGCGGAGACGGGCGAGTTCGCTGGCGGGCGCCTGATGCAGGCCCTTCGCGGTCGCTATCAATTCATTCTTGAGCGGGCGCTGCGACACCGGCTTGTGGTCCTGGTGGTAGCCGCAGCGCTGCTCGGCGGATCGCTGGCCTTTCTGGTGCAGCAGGACACCGAACTCGTTCCCCAGCTGGCGCAGGGGCGCTTCGAGGTTACGGCGGAATTGCCGCCGGGCACGCCGCTGGCCGAAACCGACCGCGTCATGCGCCGGATACAGTCGGCCGCCGAACCGATTGCCGAAGTCGGCTACGTCTTCGGCGTCGCCGGCAGCGGTAACCGGATCGACGCCAATCCGACCGAAACCGGTGAGAACATCAGCCGCATCCTGGTGGCACTCAACAATGTTTCGCCCGAAGCCGAGCAACGTGCCATGGCCGGTCTTCGCGCCGCAGCCTCGAAACAGCCCGGTCTGAAGACACGCATTTCGAGGCCCGAGCTGATGAGCTTCGACAAGCCCATCGAGATCCAGATTGCCGGCTACGAACTGGACGCGCTGAAGTCGGTCGCCGCCCAGGTGACCGCCCGATTGAAGGATTCCGATCGCCTGGTGGACCTGGAATCGAGCATGGATAGAGGGCACCCCGAAGTCCAGGTGCACTTCGACCAGGAACGTATCGCGGCACTGGGCCTGAGCGTTCGACAGGTGGCCGACCAGCTCGTCAATACCGTACGCGGCACTGTGGCGACCCGCTACAGCTGGCGCGATCGCAAGATCGACATCCTGGTGCGGGCCGGCGAGCCGGACCGTTCTTCCATTGACGACATCCGCAATCTGATCGTCAATCCCGACAGCGCCAGGCCAGTGACGCTGGAGGCGGTAGCCGAAGTCACGGTAGCGGAAGGCCCGGCCGAGATTCGTCGCGCCAACCAGGAGCGCGTGGCCGTCATTTCCGCAAACCTGGCCTTCGGAGCACTGAGTGCGGCCGTTGAAGACGTGAACGCAAGGCTCTCCGGCCTGCCCGTGCCGCCGACCATGCGACTGAGCGTGCTGGGCCAGAATGCAGAAATGCAGGCCTCCATCCGTTCGCTGTTGTTCGCACTGGGCCTGGCGATCTTTCTGGTCTACATCGTCATGGCTTCGCAGTTCGAATCGCTGCTTCACCCGTTTGTCATTCTGTTCTCGGTTCCGCTGGCCGCGGTGGGCGTTGCTCTCGCGCTGGCGATTACCGGCACGACCATCAGCGTCATGGTGTTCATCGGCATGATCATGCTCAGTGGCATCGTGGTCAACAATGCCATCGTGCTGGTCGACCTGATCAACCGCCTTCGGTCCGAAGGCGTGGAGCGAACGCGGGCCATCATGCAGGCGGGCAGTCAGCGCCTGAGGCCCATCCTAATGACGACGCTTACGACCGCACTGGGCCTGCTCCCGATGGCGATCGGGCTCGGCGAAGGTGCCGAGATTCGCATGCCGATGGCCATCACCGTCATCGGCGGGCTACTGGTGTCGATGGTTCTGACGCTGATCGTGGTACCGGTGGTCTACACACTGCTGGACCGGTCGGGTGTGGCGATCGCCGTGGAACCCGGCGGTATCGAAGCTTCGGCCGCGGTCTGAGCGATGAGCTCGCCCGCAGAATTTTCGATCCGTCGACCCATCACGATCGTGATGGCCTTTGTTTCGCTGGTCTCGGTGGGCGTCATTTCGGCACGGCTCTTGCCGCTTGAGTTCTTTCCGGAACTCGATATCCCGTTCGTTCTCGTGCAGGTGCCCTACCCGGGTTCCACGCCGGGCGAAGTGGAGCAGGAAATAACGCGTCCGGTCGAGGAAGTGCTGGCGACGCTGAGCGACGTCAAGCGCCTGTCAAGTACGTCGGCGGCAGACATGGCCACTTTCCAGATCGAGTTCGACTGGGGGGAGGACGTCGCGATCAAGGCGGTCGAGGCGCGTGAGCGGATCGAGGCTGTACGCGACCAGCTCCCCGAAGACGTGCGCCGCATCCAGGTACTCAAATTCAATACGGCCGACCAGCCGGTGCTGACCTTGCGCATCTCGTCGGACCGCGACCTCTCGAATGCCTACGACATGATCATGCGAACGCTGATCCGGCCGCTGGAGCGCATCGACGGCGTCGCCCGGGTGGAGCTCCAGGGGCTGGAGCCCAAGGAGATCGACATCGAGTTGATCGCCGACCGGGTCAATGCGCACCGCATTGATTTGCAGGCCCTTCAGGCG
>DATFJJ010000130.1:0-4404 GCA_035269245.1 Wenzhouxiangellaceae bacterium
CTCGTGGCGCAGTACGGCGCCGACACGGTCAGGCTGTTTTCGATGTTCGCCGCGCCTCCCGAGCAGAGCCTGGAATGGTCCGAGGCGGGGGTCGAGGGCGCATGGCGCTTCCTCAAGCGGCTTTGGCAGCAGGTGCACGACCACATAGCCGCCGGCACACCGCGTGAGCTTGCCACTGCAGGGCTCTCCGACGAGGCGCTCGAGATGCGCCGCCGGATTCACGAGACGATCAAGAAGGTCGGCGATGATTTCGGCCGGCGCTATACGTTCAACACCGCCATAGCGGCCGTGATGGAATGCAGCAACTATCTGTCCCGGTTCGAGGTCAATGGCGATGCCGATCTGGCCGTGGCGCGCGAAGGCTGGACGTCGCTGGTGCGACTGATCGCACCGGTCACCCCGCATATCTCCCAGGCGCTCTGGGCGGCGCTGGGATGCGAGGACGATATTCTCGACGTGTCCTGGCCCGGGGTCGATGAATCGGCACTGGTACAGCAGACGGTCACGGTGGTGGTGCAGGTCAACGGTAAGGTGCGTGGCCGAATCGAGGCCGCGCCGGGGACCAGCCGGGATGTGCTTCAGGAACATGCCCTGGCCGAAGAGAACGTATCGCGATTCGTCGCCGACAAGGACATACGCAAGGTCATTGTTGTCCCCGACAAGCTGGTCAACATCGTGGTGGCCGCATGATCCGGGAATTGGCCGTGAGGCTACTGCGCGGGCGTCTGCCGGCGTTCGGGGGTACTCGCAATCCTCGTGTATTCGGTTATGCACTGCGGTTGTTGCGCGCCCGCCGGCAGACGTCCGCTCGCGGCGCCTCACGGCCATTTCCCCGTACGAAACACGCGCGGCTCCCGGCGTTGATGATGATTGCGCTGTTGCTGTCCGCGCTGGTCTCCGGTTGCGGATTCCAGCTGCGTGGCGCGGCTAATCTGCCGGAGACCATGTCGACTACCTGGGTCAAGGTTCAGGACCCGACCAGTGCGTTTGCCCGAGAGCTCGAGCTGCTGTTGCGCGGCAACGGCGTGACGCTTGCCGAAGGACCGGGCGAGGACGTCGCCGAACTTCGCATTTCGCGAGAGCGGATCACGCGTCGTGCGCTGACCATTTCCGGTGATGCACGGGTGCGGGAATTCGAACTGGTGTTCGATCTGCAGTTCAGCCTGGTCGATGCTTCCGGGGATACGTTGCTGGGGCCCGAATCGCTGCGGTTGAAGCGCGATTTCAGGTTCGATGAACAGGAAATCCTGGGCGCGACGACCGAAGAGGAACTTTTGCGCGAAGACCTCAGGCGCAGCATGGCGGCGACCCTGATCCGCCGCCTGGAAGCATTCGGCCGCTCATGATGGTCGCTTGACATGAAGCTTTACGCCGAACGCCTCCCGGAGCAGTTGTCGCGCCAGCTCGCACCTGTCTACCTCATCGCTGGACCGGAGCGACTGATCGTCGAAGAAGCGGCCGACGAGGTGAGGAAAGCCTGTCGCGCGCGTCAGATCGACGAGCGGATTCGGTTGACCGCCGACGGCCGTTTCAACTGGGCCGAACTTGGTCAGTCCACGGAGACCGGTTCGCTGTTCGCAAGCCGACGACTGGTGGAATTGCGCCTGCCCACCGGCAAGCCGGGCGCCGAGGGTGGCAAGACGATCCGGCAATGGGTCGACGACCAGCGCGACGACGTACTGCTGATCATCTGCGACCAGTGGGAGCTGGCGCAGGAGCGATCGGCCTGGGTCAAGGCAATCGAAAAGGTTGGTGTATACGTGCCGGCCTGGAGCGTCAAGCCGGCAAAACTTCCGCGCTGGATCGCCGAGCGACTCCGCAACAAAGGGCTGCAAGCCGAAAACGATGTCTGCAATTTTCTCGCCGTGCGCCTGGAAGGCAATCTGCTGGCCGCCGCGCAAGAGGTTGATCGTTTGGCGTTGTTGTTCCCAAATAGCCGTCTCGAACTCGAGGAAGTCCGCCGGGCGGTTGCAGACAGCGCTCGCTTCGACGCTTTCCGTCTGGCCGAACTGGTCATGACCGGCCATGCCGGTGCTGCGCTGCGCTGTATCCGGGGTTTGCGCGAATCCGATAGTCCGGAGCCGGCCGTGCTGTGGGCCCTGGGCCGGGAACTCGAAATCGCCCTGGTCGTAGCGCGCCGATCGCAATGGGAATCGCCGCAGCGCGTCTTCGCCGATTTGAAAGTCTGGCAATCGCGGCAACCGCCGATCGAGGCCTGCATCCGGCGCAACGGGCCGCGCAGGCTGGAGGCCGCGATCGGCCGTCTGAGCCGCCTGGACCTGCTTTCCAAGGGGCAGGCAGAAGGCGAATTCTGGCTGGAACTGGAGCGGCTGTGCGCGGGCCTGGCCAGCGCTCCCCGCCAAACGGCCTGAGCATGTCCAAGAGAGCCATCGCGATCTTCGGCGGTACCTTCGATCCGGTGCATTACGGTCATCTGCGTGCTGCGGCCGAGGTCTGTGAACAGTTGGGCGTAAGTGATTTCCGCCTGCTGCCGGCCGGCCAGCCGCCCCATCGAGACGGCACCTGGGCCGAAGCGCGGCATCGCATGGCGATGCTGGAACTGGCGCTGGCGCCGCACGCCGACCTTTCCGTCGACGACCGCGAGGTGCAGCGCGGCGGGCCTTCCTACATGGCCGATACGCTTGCCAGCATTCGCGACGAGGCGGGTGATATGCCCATCATGCTGTGCCTGGGGCAGGATGCGGCCAACCACCTCGACCGCTGGCATGAATGGCAGCGCCTGCTTGAACTGGCCCACCTGGTCGTGATGACCCGGCCGGACGCCGAGCCCGGTTACTCCGAACCGCTGGCCGCACACCTGGAAGGACGATTCGTCGATAAAACGGGATCACTGATGGATCGCGCCGCCGGTTGTCTTTGCAATGTCAACGTAACCCGGCTGGCGATATCGTCAACAGATATACGACAGCAGATCGCCGAAGGGCGCAACCCGCGCTTCCTGCTACCGTCGACAGTATTGGCCTACATACGAAAACACGGCCTTTATCGCTCTTGACGGCGCTCTTGAAGCGCTAGTGAATTCGGTCGCGGCGGCGCCGACGGCGCAGGACGACGCTGCGTGCCAGGATTCCGAGCACCAGCACTAGCAGCAGTGCGAGCAGCGGTACGAGCACGCGCGGCCGAAGCAGGACCTCTGGACCGCTGACGCGCCCGGCCTCAAACAGCGTTTCAAGCCCGGTCCCGACACTGACGTAGACCAGAACGATGGGGACGAGCCCCAAGGCGGTGGCCAAAAGGAAGCGGCGTGCCGAGATCCGGATCATCGCCCCGGCGGCGTTGATGGCGAAAAATGGGGCGACCGGAACCACTCTAAGCGCGAGCAGATAAAAGAATGCATCGCGCTCGAGCAGATGCACCAGCCGGCGGGTGCGGCCGCTGAGCAGAAATTTGCGCACGCGCTCACCGGCGATGAAGCGCATGCCGACGAACGTGATCATTGCACCGCCCAGAGCGCCGGCAATGGAAACGATACTGCCGATCAACGTACCGAACAGGTATCCGGCAGCAATGCACAATAGCGTCGCCGTGGGCAGCGTCAGGCCGGTGGTCAGGGCGAAGATCAGCCCGAAAACCACCGCAGTCGACAGCGGCTGAAATTCGCTTCGGTACTCCAGGCGCTCGATGATTGCCAGCAATCCGTCGATGTTCTCGCCGGAGAGCATCCACGCCCCGAGTACGCTGGCGCCGACCAATACTGCGGTCAGCGTCCAGGCCAGCAGCGTCGGACGGTCCGGCTTCACCTCAGGGAACCTCGGATTGAATAGCCACGGGCGCGAGGGGTTTTTGCGGGATTCGCCGGTCTGGCTCGGGTGAGCGCGGTTTGGTCATTCCGAATAAAAGAGCCCGAACGCGCCGGAGCGGCCGGAAAAGCAGCACCTCGTGCACGGCGGTGCTCGGCCGTAGCTACGGTTACTGTCGCTCCGCTTGTCATGACAATCGCCCGATACGATCCGCGGCTTTTCCGAATGAAACGGGCTCCGCGGATATTCAATCAGAGGTTCCCTAGCGATTGTTCCAGAATTTCCCCGAACCGGTCAACGTCCCCGATCGAGTTGTAAAGCGGATTGGGGGCGACCCGGATAATATCGGGCTCGCGCCAGTCGCCGACCACGCCTGCGGCCTGCAGTCTGTCGAATGCGGTCCGACCCTGGTCGCGGCCTGCGCGCACGCGTAGTGATAATTGACATCCGCGACGCGCCCGGTCCAGCGGCGTTGCGACTTCCAGCGGGCGGCCAGGCAGCGCGTCAACGATGTCGGCGATGCGAGCGGCCAGATCGGTCTCACTGTCTTGAAGGCTGTCGATGTCGGCTTCCCGGTAAATATCAAGCGCCCCGGCCAGCGCGGCCAGATTCAGCACCGGCGCGCCCGAGACCTGCCAGCCTT